>DAOVRZ010000032.1:0-46918 GCA_030627905.1 Halanaerobiales bacterium | reverse complement strand
ATCCACGACAGAGACATTAACGCCAGTAAAAACATATTGCAAGAAGGACTTAGATTGTTGTCTATATAGACGACTTAACCGTAGGTCATACGGAGATAGCTTGGTCGATTAATTCTCATTAGAGGATTTTACCCAAGAATCTCCTGCCTTCAGGCATGGGGAGTGTCAATCTTGTGATTTGAGTAAACGATTTTTTTAAAGCTAATATTTCGAAGATCAAGCTGACTTAAGACGTCACTTATTTTCCTAAAGGATATTAAATAACCCCATCTTCTACAGGTGGGGTTATTTAATATGAAAACTAAGGTTAATGAAAGATAATAAGAAAAAATTTAATTCTAATTTATAAAACTTTTTAATTATTAGCAGGAGATTTGTAAAATTTAGCGAATCAATGTTTCTTTAGGAAAAAAAATAATGAATGAAGTAAAAATGGAGGTATTGTGGTGAAAGAAAAATTAAATCTTAGAAATCTACGAGGAGATATTTTTGGTGGGATTACGACAGCGATTGTAGCTTTGCCTTTAGCTATTGCTTTTGGTTTAGCGTCGATGAATGGAGATCCAGAGGGAGCGGTTGCGGGGTTATATAGTGCCATCTTTACAGGAATCTTTTCTACTCTCTTCGGCGGTACTCCTGCGGGAATAAATGGCCCAACAGGTGCAATGATTGTGGTTCTTTCTAGTGCTTATGGCACATATGGACGTGAGACATTTTTTGCTGCAATGGTTTTAACTGGGATTTTACAGTTGGTTTATGGTTATCTTAAAATAGGCAGATATACTCGTTTTATACCTAGACCAGTAATCATTGGTTTTACTAATGGAATTGGAATTCTTATTTTCTTAAAACAACTTAATGATTTTAACAATGCTCCGATTGTCGCTATGTTAGTGATTGGGATTATGTTTGGTTTTCCATATCTTACGAAAAGAATTCCAGCATCTATGATAGCATTGATAATTGGAAGTGTAGTGGGATTATTTTATTTTCCAGAGATTGCAGTGGTTGGAGAAATAAATAGTGGATTACCTCATTTTCATTTACCACTAATTGGCGAGATTAATTGGATTGCGGCGTTTAGTGCAGCCATCACTATGTCATTATTAGGGAGTCTCGAAAGTTTATTAGCCTCATTGGTGGTTGAAGATATGACGGAAGATAAGAGCGATATGAATCAGGAATTAAAAGGTCAAGGGATAGGGAATTTGATTTCTCCACTCTTTGGTGGTTTGATTGGTACAGGAGCAATTATTCGTTCTGCTGTAAATGTAAATAATGGTGGACGAACTAAACTTTCGGGTATATTGCATGGATTGATTATGTTAATTATCACTTTAAGTTTTGGTTGGTTGACGGCATATATTCCTAAAGCAGTATTAGCTGGAGTTTTGATGGTTACTGCAGTTAAGATGATCGAGTTTGAGAGTGTAAAAATTATTCGCAGACTTCCAAAAGCAGATTCAACTGTTATGATAATTACCACATTGTTAACTGTTTTTATGGATTTAACAGAGGCAGTTCTTGCAGGTGTTATGCTTTCATTTTTTCTTTTTGCTATCAAAATGGCTCAATTTTATTTTGAAGGAAAAGAGATTAGTAATTTGGAAGTTTGGCATTTGAGTGGTCCGATTTTTTTCGGAACGACTGATAAGGTATTAGATTTTTTTAAAGGAAATCATCTTATCGGGGATAAAATTGTTTTAGATTTTACAAATGTTCCTGTTATTGATGAGACAGGAGCCGAAACTCTACGTAAGGCTTTTAGAAAAATTTGTAATGATGATCGTCAAATTTATCTTTTTGGTCTAAATTCTAAGGAAAGTTTATTGTTAGAGAATCTAGATATAATCAATAGTTCAGAGAATATAAGGGCTTTTAAGACTTTCTCGGATGTACATCAATATATATTTAGTGCCTAAAACTAAATTACTCAAATGAGGAATACCTGAATTATATAGTTCGGGTATTCTTTTTTTATCTATTAGCATAACTATCAAATTGATTACATATATATGTTTGTAGATAGTTAAGCTAGGAAGTAAACTATGACGATAAGGAGGGAATACTGGTGCATTTTAATGAGCTGTGGGTTGCTGGGGAAGTGTTGGATTATCCTAAACTAGAATTTAAAGATGAAGAATTCCCTATATTTAAATCCACTATTCGTATTCTGCGGGTTGGTTATTTAAAAAAACGTCGTGTATCTTTAAATCTAAATCAAAAAGGTGAAGAACTGACCCGTGAGCTACTTCAAGAACTTGTTAAGCATTCTCATATTCTTAATACCCGGTTAGATAATCTTAATGATATGGAACAGATGTTGGATTATGTTGTAGATATTTTTCCAATTATTACTTTTGGTAGATCGGCGAAATTTTGTTATGATCGGATTCATAAAGGTGATTTTATTATCTTTAATGGTGAAATTCAATCAAGAGATTTGTTGATTGAGACAGATTTGACAGATGAACAGAATAGAGAACTTAAAGAATGTTTCAAGGAGTTAGGGCTTTTAAACAAAAAAGAAGAATTTTTGCAGAGTATGGGATTACATAATATTCGTAGAAATCAATATCAGATAGCATTTAAAGAAGTATATATTTGTGGTATGCGTAGAGGATTTTCTTATGGGCTTAAAAGTGATAGAATTTACGAGAATAAGTGTCTGTTATTAGGGAGAGTGTGTAATGAACCTGAATTAAGATATACAGAAGAAGGTAGACCATTGTTGAATTTCATACTTTATATTAAACGCCCTCATAGTGACCACAAACGGGAAGATTTGCAGCAAGATTATGTGAATGTTATTCTATGGAACGAGATGGCGGAGAAGATGTATGAAAAGTTGAGAAAAAATAATGAAGTTTTAATCAATGGACGTCTTCAGTCTAGGATTTATTATAAAGAACATCTCCCTACGAAAGAGCAATCATATCGGCTGGATGAATTTTTACATACAGCTCAGAAATTTGATCCTAATGTGAAGGACGAATTACTTAAAATTTTAGGGTTAGATGGGCGCAAAAGTAGACATCGGGCTTATGAGATTTCTGCTAAAAGGATAGATATATTGGGTTAAAAAAAGACCTGAGTAGCGCAATGCGCATTAGACTCAGGTTTTTTCATTTAAGGTCTAATACTTCTTCCAGGCTTAGCACCTGTTAATTTGCCATTTTCAGCAACTAAAATCCCATTGACCACAACAGCTCGAATTCCTACAGGGGGTAAATCTGGTTTTCCTATTGTTAAATAGTTAGAGCGATCTTGAATAGTAGCAGGATCAAAAATAACAAGTTCAGCATCTGCTCCAACGCCAATTCACCCTTTACTGGTTAAGTTTAGAATCCGAGCAGGCATCTCATTTTTCCGCAAAATGTAAAGAGGTTCAATCTTGCGGATAAATAGTGAATCTGATATAATGGGCACAGGAAAGGGGCGTTTAATGATGCTGAAGATCACAGAAGTTCTGAATATTCCTTCTGGTGGAACCTATGATAAATTTTTTACTCATCGTGAGTCATTGATAAATCAATTTTCAATGGGCGATATGTCTAAACGAGAATTTATTGCTGCAAATTATAATTTTGTAATGGGGCTTGATTTAAAGCCTTTTAAAAGGATTGATTGTTTGCAGAAAGGTTTTTATAATTATAATTACTATAATATTTTAGCAAAGTATAGATATATGGAAGCGAGAGATATTAAGCGCAGAGGTGAACATGAGAAATATTATCGACAAGCCTTAAATGATGTAAATTATTTTTATAAACAAAAAGATCAAGCAACGGTTCGGATTCTTGAATTGATAGACTTTCAAAATGTAGATGCTTATTATATCAGAGTTCGTTCTAAATTTTTGAAAGGTGATCTGATTGAGATTATTCTTAATGATTTTGATAATCTGATTCTTCATACTCGTAGTGATAGAACCAGGGAACGTTTAGAACAAGCTGGAACTTTTCGAAGTGATCAACAAAAATCAGTTATTGATCAATATATCAATCAAAAATATTAAAAAATAAAGGATGGCATAAATCGTTACTAAGAGTAACATATTTTGCCATCCTTTATTTAATGATTAGCCCACAAAAAGTATTTTACAATTTGCGGATTAATTCCTTCATATCTGTCGCTAAAGGTGCTGTGAATTTTTTTGTTTCATGGGTAAGTGGGATTTTACAAGTGATCCTCCATGAGTGGAGAGCATGTCTTTTAATTAGCTCTTCTCGTCCTCCGTAGAGGGTATCTCCAAGAAGAGGGTGCCCAATATGGCTTAGATGTACGCGAATTTGATGGGTTCTACCAGTCTCTAAACGGAGTGAAACTACAGAGGTATTCTGATATCGTTTTAGAACCCGGAAGTGGGTAATAGACTTTTGTCCGCATTCAGTGTCAATTTTCCGGAGAATAATACTATCCTCAGCTCGGCCAATAGGTGCATTTATAATACCGACATCTTCTAAGATTACATCATGAACAATTGCAAGATATTCGCGGTGGATGTTTTGACGCTGGAATTGATCTACCATATAGTTTTGACCATAATGATTTTTTCCGATTAGTATCACGCCTGAAGTATTACGATCCAAACGGTGAATCGGTCTAAAAAGGTTATTATTTCCTTGACTTTGTTGGTAGTTTAGCACCCCATTTGCTAAAGTACCTGTTCGTTCAGTAGCAGCAGGATGAACGAGAATTCCTGCAGGTTTATTGATAATGAGGAGATTGGAATCTTCGTAAATGATTGAAAGTTTCATGGGCTCAGGTTCAATAACAGTTTTTTCATCAAAATAGAAGTTAAATTCTAAGATATCACCTTCTTGAATTTTGGTATCGAAAGTTACATGTTCTTTGTTATAACGAACCCGATAACTCCCACGAATTTTGCGTAATAACCTTCGTGAGATGTGTAGTCGATTTTTTAAAATTTGGTGTATGGTCATACCTGTTTCTTCAGGTTGAATCTGATAGGTTACGATCTGATTTGGATTTTGAAAATGGTCTACATGAGGTTTAAGCATAATACCACCTGTCTTTTAAAGTATTGTTTTGTAAGCTATAACGTTCAACTTAATCTATTCAATAATAATTCTAGTTTCCCTGCTTTAAAATTTATTATCCATCTGGATTAAGAACTGAAAAAATTAGTAGGTGAATTGGAGAAAAATATTGAAGGAATAAGCTATAAGGAAAAGAAGGAATAAGAATAGTAGTAATAACCATAGAATAATTATAGGATAGGGGGAAGTATAGATGAAATCACTGAATGAAGTTAAAGATCTTTTAAAACAAATTCCTGATTGTCAAGTAACTGAGAATGCCTTATTGGCTGAATATACGACTTTTAAAATTGGTGGGCCAGCTGATATTTTGGTCCAACCATTAACCATAGAAGGATTACAGCAGATTTTGATGGTTATAGCTGATAAAGATGTTCCATATTTTATTTTGGGAAAAGGTAGCAATATTTTGGTAGGAGATTTAGGTATTCGTGGTGTAATTATAAGAATGAATAGCTTAAATCTTATAAAAATAGATGGTACACGTGTTATTGCCCAATCTGGTGTAACTTTAGCAAAGTTGGCATCTGCTGCATTAAACGCCAGTCTTACAGAATTAGAGTTTGCCAGTGGTATCCCTGGAACTCTAGGGGGGGCAGTAGTGATGAATGCGGGTGCTTATGGTGGAGAGATGAAAGATGTGGTTACCAAAGTTATAGCATTTACACCAAAAGGTGAGAAAAAAATGCTTAGCAAAGAAGAGATGAAATTTTCATACCGGCACAGTATTCTACAGGAAAATAACTGGATTGTAGCTGAAGTTGAGATGGAATTGAAAAAGAGAGATCCATCAGAAATTCGTAAGATCATGAATGATCTTAACAATCGCAGAAAAGAAAAACAACCATTGGAATATCCTAGCGCAGGAAGTACATTTAAACGGCCTCTAGGATATTATGCAGGTACCTTAATTGAACAGGCTGGACTAAAAGGTTATAGTGTGGGAGAAGCACAAGTCTCTGAAAAACATGCAGGCTTTGTCATTAACAAAGGAAATGCTTCTGCTAGTGATGTTCTTCGTCTTATTCGTCATATTCAGAATCAAATACGATTAATGGAAGGTGTGGAGATGGATCCCGAGGTACGACTTGTAGGTGAATTTGACTCAATCGAAGAATAAGAAGAGGAGGAAATTGAGAATGAGAATACGTGAATTAAGAAAAGAAGATTTAAAAGAATATGCTATTATAAATAATAATGCTTATCCTGGAGCTAAGCGAACTTTGGAGCAAACAATGGAACAACTAGAAAAGAGTATGGAGTATGAACATACACAGACATTTGTTGCAATTGATGATTATGACAAGATTTTAGGAGGTTTAATTTTACTGGATTTCACTATCTATCAAAATTATAATGAACTTAAGATGGGTGGAATTGGCGGAGTTTGTGTTGGATTGGATTCTAAAAAACAAGGTGTTGCGAAAATGTTAGTTGAAGATGCACTTCAAAGAATGGTAGAGAAAGAGTTACCTATTTCTATTTTATATCCATTTCGTCATGATTTTTATCAGAAGATGGGGTGGGGTCAGGTTGGTGAGGTTAAGGAGTTTAAATTCCCACCATCTTCTTTACCTGTTTATCCAGGTCGTGAATCAGTAAGAGGATACCGAGATAGTGATTTAGAAGGAATAAAACAATGTTATGAACACTTTGCTAGATCAGGTAATTGTACTGTTAAGCGTACAGATAACCTTTGGAATTTAAAAATGAAACACAAGCCGAATATATTTGTTTATGAAGAAGATGGAGTAATTCAGGGATATATGCAGATTGGATTTGATACGAGTGATCCATCTTTCTTAAAGAATGATTTGAAAGTTATTGAGATGATCTATGTAAATCAACACGCTTATTTTGGCTTACTAGGATTCACCGCAAGTCAGTTAGATCAATTTGATTCTGTGATCTATTGCACTCGCCGAAATGATCCATTCCATCATCTGTTAAAAGAACCTTGTCGTGATAACCAAATTCTTCATGGACTTTATCATTACTCACAAAAGATTGGACTTGGGTGGATGTTTAGGGTTTTAAATGTTGAAAAGGCTTTGATGGGTCGCAAGAATTATCAGGGAGCTAATTTAGAGGTAACTTTTGAAATTGAGGATAGTTTTCTACCTCAGAATAGCGGAAGTTATACTTTTGTACTTAATGATGGCAAACCAGAAGTATATCGAGATAGAGAAAGTGCAAATAAGATTAAATTAGATATTTCAACATTTTCGCAACTTTATGCTAATTATCTAACATTCAGTGATGCTGTTAATTTAGGAAAAGCTGAGGTTAGTGATCAGGATATTCTTTCTTCCCTAGAGAAAGCTTTTATCTTACCAGAACCACAGATGTTGGAATATTTTTAGAGAGGAAGTAAAATATGAAAATTGGTTTGATTTGTGCTATCGAAGAAGAGAGTTTACATATATTGAGAGAGATGGAAATTATCGAAAAAGATGAACGCCTTAAAACATCTTTCTATAAAGGTAAATTTTTAGGTAAAGATATAGTGTTCGTTGTTGCAGGAATGGGTAAAGTTAGTGTAGCACTTTGTACTCAGATTTTGATCGGTGAGTTTGATGTGGATTTAGTTTTATTCTCGGGAATAGCAGGTGGTTTAAATCCAAATCTGACAATTGGAGATACTATCATTGGAACAGAAGTATTGTTTCATGATGTTAACCGAGCTGGAGAAGGAATAAATATGAATGACTTTTACTCTGTCTTTAGAAACAGATTCAAGGCAGATCAGAATATTATTAAAAAACTACAGGATGACCTAATTCGAGATAATTTACCTATTCCCTTTGCACTTCAATCTTTGCGTCAGGGAAAAGAGATGCAAATAATTTTCGGAAGAATTCTCACAGGAGATCAGGTGATTACATCAAGGGTTAAGTCAAGACAACTCTGGCGTAAATTTGCTGGTGATTGTGTAGAGATGGAAGGGGCTGCTGTAGCTCAAACATGTTTTTTAAATGACCGACTTTTTTTGATTATCCGTACTATTAGTGATCTTGCCGATGAAGATGCTATGATTATTATTAAAGATAGTATTGAATCAGTGAATGAGGTGAATTATCAGATTCTACAGGAAGTGATTCGCTTGCTGTGAGAGGAGTTTAGAAAAAATGAAATTATTACTGACCACGTTGAATTCAAAATATATTCATTCTAATTTAGCAATTCGTTATTTACGCTCTTATTGTCATGATCTTCCTTTGGATATCGAATTAGTTGAGTTTAATATTAACCAAAATATGGATTATATTTTAGCAGAAATTTATAAGAAAAAATCGGACCTGGTTGCATTTAGTTGTTATATATGGAATATCACTCAAATCCTTGAGTTGTGTAAAGATTTGAAAAAGGTATCACCAGAAATGAAGATTATTCTTGGAGGGCCAGAAGTCAGTTTCGATTCTGAAGTCATTTTGAAGGACAATCCTGCCATTGATTATATAATTCAGGGTGAAGGGGAAGAGATATTCTATGATTTAATGGAAACCTTGCTTTCAGGTAACGAGGTAGATCAGATATCTGGTTTAACCTTTCGTAGGGGTGATGAAATTGTCGCTGGCCCGGCGCGTCCTCTGATAACTAATTTAGATCGGATACCTTCTCCTTTCATGGAAAATTTGGACGAGTTTGAGAATAAGTTAGTATATTATGAAAGCTGTAGAGGTTGCCCTTTTAATTGTCAGTACTGTCTTTCTTCTACTTTAAAAGGAGTAAGAACTTTTTCTATGGAAAGAATTCAGAGTGATCTTTTGCAATTAATCAAAGCTGGAGTTAAAAAGGTTAAATTTGTGGATCGAACATTTAACTTTAACCCTGAACATGCTTTGAAAGTGATGCGCTTTCTTATTGATGCTTGTGCTCAGCATCAGTCAAAAACAACATTTCACTTTGAGATGACAGCTCAATTGATTAATGAAAAGATGTTGGAACTTTTTAAACAAGCTCCTACAGGGTTGTTTCAGTTTGAAATTGGTGTTCAATCAACGAATAAACCCACTCTTGAAAGGATTCAGAGAGGAGATTATTTTAACCAATTAGCTAGTGTAGTTCAGAAAATATCTGAGCAAGGTAATATTCATTTACATCTTGATTTAATCGCTGGATTACCTGAAGAAAATTATAAACAGTTTCAAAAATCTTTTAACGATGTTTATCGGTTAAGACCTGATGATCTGCAATTAGGGTTTTTAAAACTTTTAAAGGGATCTGGAATTCGGCAAAAAGCAGAAGAGTATGGCTACAAATATCGAGAACTGCCTCCTTATGAAGTTTTAGAAAATAACGATATTCGATTTGAGGAAATATTGGAATTGAAGATGATTGAGGATTTGTTAGAAATTTTCTCTAATTCACATAAATTTGAGCTATCTATTGACTTTATAATTACAAGATTTTATTCAGAAAATCCCTTTGTCTTTTTTAAAGAACTGAAAGAGTATTGGATAGGTATAGGGTATCATCATCGCCCTCATAAGGATGAAGCGCTTTATCACTTTTTACTGAGATTTTATCTTGATAAGGTTAAAGAAGATGTGGAAATGTTTAAGGAATATCTAAAATTTGATTTTTTAAGGAATGTTCGTAAAGGTCTACTACCAGAGTGGTTACATTCAGTGATAGTTGAAGAGTACAAAGAACGTTGTTATGAATTTGTAAAAGACGAAGATCAAATAAAAAAATATATTCCTGAATTGGCTGAACTCAAGAGTAAGCAGATTATGCGGAAGATTCTTATTGAGCCATTTGTCTTTGATATATTTGAATGTCGAAAAAAAGGGTATATCGGGAAATATACCAAAGCAATGATCTTTATCCTGTTTAATTATGAGAAACGTGATCCGATTTTTGGATATGCAAGCTTTAACCAAATTAATATTTAGTAAGACAGATCAAAGGGCCAGGTGTGTAATAATACCTGGCCTTTCGTTTTTTAGGCATTATATTCGTATGATTAGCCCACAAAAAGTAGTCGCACAAAAGTTCATGTGTCCAATATAGTACTGAATTGGCGGTTTCAGTACTATATTGGGCACATGAGTGTGACTAAAATACTTTTTGTGGGCTAATCATTCGTATAAGTTTTATATTTTGATCAAATACTAGGGAAGAGATATGAAAGGGGGAGTTCTGATGAATATAGAAATTTTCCATAAAAGGTGGATTGTTAATTAAAATGCCAATACTGTTATTTAAAGATATAAAAGAGGATTTGGATCAAGTTTATGAAATCATAATCGAGGAGTTAAAGAGTGATCAAAATTATTTACAGGTAAATTGCTCATATCTCTTACAGAAAAGAGGAAAAATGATCAGGTCTGCCCTAATTCTTTTAGCTGGTAGAATAAGTAATAATTCATACGAGTATCTTCATCAATTAGGAGCAGCAGTTGAAATTTTACATATGGCTACTCTTGTTCATGATGATATCATTGATGAAGGAGATGTCCGTAGAGGATTAAAAACAATAAATCAAGTATTGGGTAGTCATCTAGCGGTACTTTTGGGTGATTTCTTTTATGCACGTTCTCTAAAAATTCTTACTCGCTATTCTAGTAATAGTGTGGAGATTTTTTCGAACATTGTGTCAAGTTTGGTTGAAGGTGAATTTTTACAATATGAAAATAGCTTTAAATTAGATCAGAATATTGAAGATTACTGGAAAATAATTGAATATAAGACTGCACGTTTTTTTGCTAACTGTTGTAAATTAGGGGCAATAGCAGGGAAAAGTAGTTTTAAAGAACAAGAAGCCTTACCCCAATACGGTGCCTATTTGGGAAAAGCATTTCAAATTCGTGATGACCTATTAGATTTTTCAATTGATTTTAAAAAATTAGGCAAATCTACATATAAAGATGTTACAAATGGTATTTATACATTACCCATTCTGCATGCGTTAAAAGTTTCAAGAGAACAAGATCAGTTACGTACTATACTTCAAAAAGATAATGTGACAGAAAATGACTTTAAAAATCTGATTGAAATAATTAATAACTCAGGTTCTCTTAAGTATGCTACAGAGGAAATGGTGAAATTATGTCAACAAGCACGAAATCAATTAGAGATATTTCCAGAATCTAAGGAAAAAGCAACATTAGAATCACTCACATATTTTAATCTTAAAAGAGAATTTTAAAGAAAGGTGGAATTGACTTTTATAGGTAGATCGAATATAATTATGGTAATGTCTATAATAAGTATCAATGCTCTATAAAGGCATTGCTATTTTTTTATATGTAAAAAATTACATAAATAAATGTTTTTTATCAAAATATAATACTTACAAAAGTTAACTTTAAGGGGGGTTTACTTTGAATTTAAAAGAGAGGGAAAAAATTGCAAATCACGCATTAGTGACTACAATATACGGAAATGTAATTCTAACAATAATTAAGGCTATAGCGGGTATTATTTCAGGAAGTACAGCAATGGTTTCTGATGCAGTTCATTCTTTATCTGATGTATTGAGTACAATTGTAGCGATGGTTGGGGTGAAAATTTCTAGCAAACCTGCTGATGAAGATCACCACTATGGACATGGTCGAGCAGAAACTGTAGCCACAAAGATATTAGCAATGTTAATAATGATAACTGGTTTGGGAATCGGATGGGCTGGTTTGAAAGGTTTACTTAATGGTGCATTTACAAAACCAGGGGTATCAGCTTTATGGGCAGCGTTTTTATCGATCGGTGTAAAAGAATGGATGTATCGTTTTACACGGAAAAAAGGTGAAGAGATCAAGAGCAATGTTTTGATCGCTGATGCTCATCACCATCGTTCTGATGCACTTTCATCTATTACCGCATTAATTGGTATTGCAGGAGGGCGCTTAGGCTATCCAATTTTGGATCCGATTGCTGGTATAGCTGTAGCGGTATTAATAATAAAAACTGGCTTAGTGCTTTACTGGCAAGCTATTCAGGAGTTAGTAGACCAAGCTCCAAAACCTGAAATATTAAAAGAGATCGCTCGAACAACAGTGGATACAAAAGGAGTAATCAATGTCTATGATATTAAGGCTAGAACTTATGGGTCTCAGGTTTATGTGGATTTAACAATCTGTGTGAATCGTTTTATTTCAGTCTATGAGGGACATGAGATAGCTCATTCTACAGTCGATCATATTAAAAAACATCTTCCAGAAGTTAAAGATGTTTTAGTTCATGTAAATCCGTGTACACAGGTTAAAGATGGAGATGATTCTCAGTCTGGTTGCAATGAATGTAATACTTTACCCAGAAGAGAGTTGCTCTTAGGACATGACGATTTAGAACAAGTCAGTGTCAATCAAAAGGAAAATCTATGATTGGAATCATAGTGAACTCGTCCAGCTAAAGCTGAACATCGGGGCTTCAGTAGGGGATTCTACCCCCACTGAAGATTAAAAACAATTCCCACCACTTATAGAAGTGGGGGTCTTAACTCAAAAGATTAAAGGGTCAATCCTAAATTGGGTTGACCCTTTTTTTATGATGATTTATAATCCGTAATAAAGTTCAAATTCAAATGGATGAGGACGGTTATAAACTTCTCTTGCTTCTGCGCATTTTTTATTGATCCAATTATCAATGAAAGATTCGTCAAAAACACCGCCTCTTAAAAGAAACTCATGATCTTCTTTTAAACAATTTAAGGCTTCTTCCAAACTAGAAGGTAGGGCACTTATTTTTTCTCTTTCTTCTTGAGAGAGAGCAAAGATGTTGATATCAAATGGTCCATAACCTTCTTCACATGGATCGATTTTATTTATAATTCCATCTATCCCAGCCATCAAGAGAGCAGCATATGCTAAATATGGATTACAAGTTGCATCAGATGGTCTGAACTCAAAACGTTTTTTATCTGGATTTTTAACATAACCAGGAATCCGTACTACAGAACTTCGATTTGAAGTCGCAAAGCAGATACTAACAGGTGCTTCATAACCAGGTACTAAGCGTTTATAAGAGTTTGTAGAAGGGTTTGTAAGACCTAAGAGAGCTTTGGAATGTTTCAAGATTCCACCCATAAAATATAGTGCAGTTTCACTGAGTCCAGAATATCCATTTGGGTCAGAGAAAATATTCTTACCATCTTTAGTTAAATACATATGTACATGCATTCCGTTGCCTGCTTCACCAAAAATTGGTTTAGGCATGAAGGTTAATGTTTTGCCGTTGCGAACAGCTACATTTTGTAGGATATATTTTAACAGCATAGATTTATCAGCCATAAGTTTTGGAGTTTCAAATTCTAATTCGATTTCTAGTTGACCTGGGCCACCAACTTCATGGTGATGGTATTTTACATCGATCCCAGCTTTCTCCAATTCAATAGTCATCTCATTGCGTAAGTTGTGTAGAATATCCATCGGTTGTGCTGCATGGTAACCGCCATGTTTTCGATTTTGATATCCTAAGTTCTGATATTCATCATCACCACTTTGCCAATAAGCATTATCAGCATCTAATCTTAGTTTTATATCATGAGGATCATTTTTGAAGGCCACATGATCAAAAACATAAAACTCAAATTCAGGGCCAGTCCAAAATGTATCCGCAATCCCTGAGGCTTTTAAGTAGTCCTCTGCCTTTTTTGTAATATAGCGTGGATCATGAGCATAAGGTTCACGATCTTCGGAGATGGCAAAAACATCTCCAATCATACTCAAAGTAAGTATATCACAGAATGGATCTCTAAAAGAAGTAGTGAAATCTGGAATAAAGACCATATCACTCTTTTCGATTTTAGCATATCCATAGTTAGAACCGTCAAAACCAATCCCTTCTTCAAATATTTTTGTTGATAATCTAGTGACAGGAATAGTTAGATGTTTAATTTGGCCAAACAGAGAGATCATTCGAAAATCGATCATCTGAATTTTTTCTTCCTGACAATACTGTTGTAACTCATCAAAAGATTTAAACATATTAATCCTTTCCCCCCCCTTTTAAGTAAAAGCTTATGAAAAAAAATATGCATAGATTAATATTCACACTATTTTAAATTATACAAAAAGTCTGAATTTCCTGCTATATACAAAAAAAAACTACATTTTAATCAATAGTGGTACTAGAATCGGTACAAGACTAGAAAGGATTGCGCCACTTACAAAAGCAACTAAAGTTGTTTGCGGATTAGTATATCTAGCAATTAACGGTAAAGTTGTATCCATACTTGTTGCGCCACCTGGAGCAATAGATGTGATATATCCGAGATGTTTAGCTAGAAAAGGAATCATGAGAACAGTTAATAACTCTCTGAAAATATTGGTTAAAAAAGCGATTGCTCCGATCTCTTCACTATATAAGCGACTTATTAAAATAGCGGATAAGCTATACCATCCAAAACCTGCTCCTACAGCAGTACCTTCGTTGAGAGAAAGACCCACTAATAGCCCACCTATCCCAGCAGCAGCAATACTACCTATAGCAATGGCAATTGGGACGAGAAAAATTCGCCAACCTATCTCTTTTAGTCCTTGCCAGATTTTGCGATTACCTCCTAAATCTATACCAATCCCAAAAAGAAGAATTGCCAGAGCGAAAGTAGATATTTGATTCAAATTTTGAATCATAATATCATTAAGAAAAAATCCAAGTCCAAATCCAGTTGCTACAGCACCTATTATAATCCAGGTCATTGGTTGTCACCTTCTTTTCTATGATGAAATAAGCTTTTTTCTAATATCCAGACCAGAATAATACTCCCTGCCACGCTTAACAAAGCTAGAATAAAAGCTTGGAATCCAAGTTGACTAACTTTGTTTAAGAGATCTGGATTAGAACTGATGCTGGCTCCCATACTAATAAGAAGCAGAATGAGTCCACTAGTGGTAATCCATTGTGTTAAAGATTGAAAGCGCGGGGGAATAATTTTGAAATAGCCAATTAAAAAACCGAGCCCCAGTGTTAATAAAATTGTCCACATTTTTATCTCTCCTGACATAATGAAATTGCTATAATCATATATTATGATATGATTATAATAAAAAATATAAACAAGATTACAAAATATAAAAGCTGTGAGGAGATTATTAATTTATATGCAGGGAAAAACGAAGAAATGTCGAAATAAAATATATAAGAAAACTCTGGAAAAAGGGCAGGTGGTGGGTGCAATGAGAAAAATTAAAAAGATCCCAGTGGCTCAGGTCAGAGTGGGTATGAAAATAGCTCAAGCAATTTATTCCAAATTAGGGACAATCATTATAAAAAAAGATTCTAATTTGGAGTTTCACCAACTTAAACGGTTGCGTTCTTTGGGAATATCAACAATAGCCATTTATATTAATAAAACAGAACCTCAACAACCAACTTTGAAAACAATTGGGTATACAACTATTATGAAAGAGGTTCAGTCTTTTTTAACTCAGGTTAAAGAAGGGAAAAAAGTAGAATTATCAGCTATGACAAATATTGTCGAAGGAATCAGAGAAATGAAGCGAAATAAGGACGTAATTCACTGCCTGACTGAAAATTTTCAACCTGAATATTACTTATATAGTCATACTTTGAACGTAGCTCTGTTGGCGATGTTAATTGGTAAATGGATGAAAATTCCTGAAAAAAAGATCACCAAGTTGGTTTACGCTGGGATTTTGCATGACATCGGTAAATTAATGATTGATCCGAAAATTTTAAATAAACCCGGTCAGTTAGACTCAGAGGAATTTGAAGAAATAAAAAAACATTCTACATACGGTTTTAAAATGGTACAAGAATTGAAATTTTTAAGTAATGATATTAAATCGGGTATTCTTTTTCATCATGAAAGAAATGATGGTTCTGGGTATCCTCAAGGCTTACAAGGAGATCAGATCCCTAAAATAGCTAAAATTATAGCTATCGCTGATATTTTTGATGCGATGACTTCAAAACGAGTATACTCTGAAGAAGAATCTCCATTTAAAGTTCTAAAATTAATGGAAGATCAAAGTTATGGTAAACTGGATTTAGAAATTACGCGGACACTTCTTTCTAATATTGCCAGTTATTATGTTGGTTATCATGTTACTTTAAATAATGGCGAAAAAGGTGAGATAATTTTTATCAATCCTTCGCGGGTTTCTAGGCCAATTATTAAGACGGAAACAGGGTTTGTTGATCTGTCGATGAAAGATGACTTGGAGATTGTCAAAATGAGTGGGAGTGGCAAGTCTGAACAAACGGGGTAAGTGTGAGTTTTGAGATAATAGTGATCGGGTGAAGTGAACTCGTCCAGCTAAAGCTGAACATCGGGGCTTCAGTAGGGGATTCTACCCCCACTGAAGATTAAAAACAATTCCCACCACTTATAGAAGTGGGGGTCTTAACTCAAAAGATAAAAAAGAAAGTGTCGCAAAGATAAGTCGCTGGGAAATACTGCGACTTATCTTTGCGACACTTTTTTTTATACTCTTGTTCCTGATTCTGAGTTGAAGTTTTCTTTGTATTGTAGTTGGTAGAGGTTGTAGTAGAGGCCTTCTTTTGCTAGTAACTCTTGATGGGTGCCGATTTCGCGAATTTTGCCTTTGTGGAGGACGATGATTTTGTCTGCGTGTTGTATGGTTGAGAGACGATGGGCAACGACAAGAGTTGTTCGGTCTTTTATTAATTTTTTTAAAGCATCCTGAATTAAAATTTCTGTTTCTGTATCAATATTTGCAGTAGCTTCATCCAAGACTAGAATGGATGGATCGTAAGCTAATGTCCGGGCAAATGCTAATAACTGTCTTTGTCCAGCTGATAGGGTGGAACCTCGTTCGGTTACTGGCTCATCGTATTTATTAGGTAGTTTAGAGATGAATGAATCTGCATTGACATATTGAGCTACTTTCTGGATGGTTTCTTCGTCAATTTCTGTATTATTAAGACGGATGTTGCCTTTGATATCTCCAGTAAATAAAAATACATCCTGTAAAACGACACCGATATGACTTCTGAGTTCGTATTTGTCCAGAGTTTTGATATCTTTTCCATCAATTAAAATCTGGCCTTTTTGGATATCGTAGAATCGACATATTAAACTTATAATCGAAGATTTACCAGCACCTGTAGCACCAACGAAGGCTACTAATTCGCCAGGATTAATAGAAAAACTTACATCACGTAATACCCACTCTTCTGAATTGTAAGCAAACCAAACATTTTTAAATTCAATGTTTCCTTTTATTAAAGGAAAAGGAAATTTTTCTGGTTTTGGTTGATTCTTTATATTTTCTTCAGTATCCATCAACATAAATATGCGTTCTGATGAAGCCATAGCTGCTTGCAATATATTATATTTCTCTGTTAAATCCAGAATTGGTCGGAAAAATTGTTGGATATAGTTGATGAAAGCAAATAGAACTCCAAACTCTAATGTTCCCTGAATGACACCTTTTCCACCAAACCAGAGAACGGTTGCGAGGCCTAGAGAAGAGATGACTTCCATTGTTGGTCTAAAGATAGCAAAAGCCATGAGCTGTTTTTTGGTTGCTCTATAATATTTTTCATTGATTTTGTCAAACTCTTTGTATTTTTTCTTTTCTTGATTAAAGATTTGAACAAGTTTCATTCCTGTAATATTTTCTGCAAAACTGGAATTCAATCCAGCAAGCCTAGTTCTTACTTCACGATAGGCTTGACGGGCTTTTGAACGAAAAATGACAGTAGAGATAAGGATTAGTGGTAATACAGTAAAACTATAAAGAGCTAATTTAAAATCAAGACGTAACATTACAGCTAGAATACCAACTAGCATGAAAACATCTTTAAATAAATTGACAAGTACACCAGTATACATTTCATTTAGAGTATGAACATCATTTGTTACTCTGGTTACTAAACGACCTACTGGATTACTGTCAAAGAATGAAAGGGATAATTTTTCTATATAGGAGAATAATTCTTGTCTAATATTAAAGATAATCTTTTGTCCAGTCCACTGAAGTAGATAAATTTGAACAAAGCTCAGCACAAATCCGATAATTAAAAGTATCAAAAAGAGCATACTGATTCTAAAAACTGAATTGGCATCTTTTTCTCTAAAAAGTTTCAACGCAGTTTTATCAAGGAGATATCCCTTTAATTCCTGATCATCTGCTTTAATGTGAATCTGATCATTATCGGTAGAAAGAACATAATTGTTTTCTTTTTCTTCAATTATGCCTGAAAGGAGATAATAGTCTCCTTTGTAATAATATAATTGCTTTTGTGGTATATTGGGATATTCTTCGATATTTATTTCATCACTTCGGGCATAGAAAGACTCTTTATAAGTAAACCCATCAATTTCAGGAGTTGGTTTATGATCAAAGATAAGATAAGGCTGGTTATAAGCCATGATATGATCATCTATAGCTACCTTAATTAGATAGGGTCTGAGTATTTGAATCCCTGTTATAGCTAGTAATAAGATGATTGAAAGTGCAATCCAACCTATAAAAGGTTTGGCATAAACTAATAGTCGGCGCATTAATCGCGCATCATATGCCTTCCCCAATGATTCTTCCTCGTGAAAATTTTGCATAGCTTTCCCTCCTTTGTCAAACAGATTCTAATTTTTCTTCAAGGAGCTGTTTTTGATAGAGGTGATTATAAAGCCCATTTATCTGTAATAAATCTTCATGGGTACCCTCTTCAATAATTTCACCATCATCAAGAACAATGATATGATCAGCATTTTTTATGGTAGAAATTCGATGTGAGATAATAATACTGGTACGGTGATTCATAATTTTTTTCAATCCACTTAGAATTTTTTCTTCAGTTTGAGTGTCAACTGCTGAAAGGCAATCATCTAAGATAAGAATTTTTGGATTTTTAAAAATTGCTCTAGCTATAGATGTTCGTTGTTTCTGGCCACCAGAGAGGGTAACACCTCTTTCGCCAATTAAAGTTTCAAACTTATCTGGAAAATCTGATATATCATCATATACTTGAGCGATTTTAGCCGCTTCATTTATCTCGGATTCATCAATTTCATCGAAAGCAAAGCCAATATTTTCTTTGATAGTTGTAGAGAAAAGAAAATGATCTTGAGGTACATAGCCAATATTTTGTCTTAATGTTTCTAATGGTATTTGATTAATATCTATGTCGTCGATAAATAATTGGTCTCTATCTGGATTGAACAGACGTAAAAGCAAATTAGCTAAGGTGGTTTTTCCACTTCCGGTTCTACCGATAATAGCTAAAGTTTTCCCTTCTTCAATAGTTAGATTAATATTTCTTAGTACTAATGGGGTACTATCTGAATATCGGAATGATAGATTTTTAAAAGTAAGTTTTCCATTTAGAGTGTGATGTGGTAGTGTATCGGGATAGTTATAAACTTCAGGCTCTGTAAATATGATTGCATTCAATCGTTTCATCGAAGCAGAACCTCTTTGAAACATGTTGACCAACCAACCTATAGCAATAATTGGCCAAATCATCAATCCTAAGTAAGAGTAGAATGCTACAAAATCTCCTAGGTTTATTTCACCCATCATAACCAGCCGGCTCCCATAGCCTAAAACGACTACAAAACTTAGACTAGAGAGGACTTCAATTAAGGGATGAAACATTCCCCAAATTCGTACTAAATGCATATTAGTATCTACATTATGTTGATTGGCCTTGGTAAATTTATCGGTTTCAAGTTTTTCTTGAACAAAAGATTTAACAACTCGAATCCCAGCAAAATTTTCTTGCACTTTATCAGTTAGCTTTGCAAAGGCATCTTGAACTTCAAGAAAACGGTTATGTATTAATTTACCAAAACGACTTACAATGAAAGCTAGAAACGGCAAAGGTAAAAGTGCTAAGAGAGTTAATTTTACATTGATTGATAAAAGAAGAATCAGATTCGCAATTGCTAAAAATGTTGCATCAAATACGAAGACGATTCCAGGTCCCATAGCTTGTCGCACAGAGTTAATGTCATTGGTCGCATGAGCCATTAAATCTCCTGTTTTTTGGTAATTATAAAAGTTGGGTGATAGTTTTTGTAAGTGTTCAAAAAAATGATTTCTAAATTGATATTCCAATTTTCGAGAAGTACCAATGATATACCAACGCCAGAGAAAACGAAAGATTCCTACCCCGATCGCGACCAGAATAATTAATCCAACTAAGAAAGTTAGTTCTTTAATCGTTAATGTCCCTTCTTGAAATTGATTGGTTACAATACCTAAAAGACGGGGAGTAATTAATTGAAGTACATCTGTAATTAGAATCCAGATAGTACCAAAAATATACATCCGTTTGTGAGCCTTGATAAAAGGCCATAACGCCTTGAAAGATTGCAAGTTAAATCCCCCTTTCGAAAATATGCTCTAGTTTTCATTATATCGCAATACGAAAGAAAAGAAAATACACATCTTTGTTTATTTTAACATATTTTTTAGTAAATTTGCGCTTTAAATCACATTAGCTTTATTTTTCATAATATTAATTCGGGTAAGAGGAATTATTGATTGTGTCTCGAATTTTATTATGAAAGGTTTAGTTGTCTGGAGTGGGTAATTTGAGGGCGTATGTAATGTAATAAAGCTCCTTCAAAAGTCAGCTCTGCAGAGGTTTTAGTATTTTATGCTGGGTTTGTGATAGGTGTAAATCGTTGCTTTTAAAGATGGCTTATTTTGGTCGAGCTGACTTAGGCGTCGCTTTATTACTATTACATACGCCCTCAAATTTGCCAAGCTTACAGAATGTGTGAGGTATAAAAAGTTCAAGCTTAGAGAATCTATGAGGTTCTTTTAAAAATTGAGAGCTGTGGTTTGGGGCAAGTGCAAGCGTAAGGGTGTGGGACTAATAATTGGAGGTGTATTTAAGTGGTAGTGGTTCATATGTTTTTGTTGGTTTTATTTATCTTTGTGGGGATATTTGGTTTAGTTTTTAAGGTGGATGAGGGTGTGTTTATTGGGTTGGCACTTATTCCATGGCAGGTGAGAGTGGTATTAGCGTTTTTTAAGAAAAAGAATCGTAGATTGATTGAAATTTTGATTTGGGTTTCAGTTATAGTGGGTGTAGCTTATTTTATATTTAGAGGTCGTTGGATTCCGGCTATAGCGATGTTTGGAGTTCAAAGTTATGTTTATAAGATTATATCCAAGCCTGCTAAAAAAGAGACTACTGGTGATGAAAGTGATTCAGATTGAAAATACTAAAGAGTTAATACTTAGAGGATTTAGTGCATTAGGTCAATAAAAGAATAAGCCACAGAGTCTGCAGCTTATTAACATAGATTGTCTTAAGATGCTTTACTACTGTTAGAATCTTTTTTGCTTGGACTTGATTTTTTAGTGTCTTTTTTGCTTGGATTTGATTCTTTAGTGTCTTTTTTGTAATCACTACTACGATTATCAGTAACGTAGAAACCAGAGCCTTTGAAAATCACTGCTGGGGCACTGATTACCCGATGTACTTCTCCGGCACATGTAGGACATTCTGTTAGGGGAGAAGCAGTGATTTTTTCGAGTTTTTCAAAACGACCACAGTTTTTACATTCATATTCGTAAATTGGCATTGTTTAGCACCTCCCTAAAAATATATCCTGATCAATATTGTAATTATTGATAAAATCTTTGTCAAGTTAAAAAGTGGAAATTGGGTTACTTAGTAAAAAAATTTCGCCACTCAGGATCTTTATCCCATGTACTAGATTTATGAATAATATCCTCTTTTATCATCGGATTAGTCAGAAGAATCGACCATGCCTCTTCAACATTTTCCAAAAATTCAGGATTTAACTCTTCAATTTCGCTATATTTGATTAGAGGGCAAATCATAATACCGTTGGGATTAAGTATTAATTCAAAAGAATCACTTTTCTGATCATAATAAGGGATCAATGGAAAGGTTCGGCATTCAAAAGGACGCTTACCTCGTGGACAAGGTTTCGTACAACGCACGAAATAAAATTCTCCTTCCCATCCTGGTGGGAATTCATAGTCTTCTGTGTTATGTTTTTCAAAAACCAACCAATCTTCTTGACCAGTGAACATTATTTCTTCACCTGGTAAGAGGTACATACCTACTTCTTTGTCCCAGTCAGTACAACACTCTTTGTCACAGAGTTCACCACAATCGCCATATAGAGGTGTGACATCTTCTAATAATTGATAGACATATTCAAAATCTTTTTTTGTAAGCAATTTATCTGCAGGCATAAAAATCAATCCTTTCAAGGATTTCTGCTACTATTGTATCAAAAAATCACTTCTTTTGAAACCCCTATGTGATAAAAGTCGTTGTATCTTTCTAGTCTATCATATATACGGTGCTTGTAAATGGGTATTCTAAATTAAAGGGAGTTGATATTATGGTAATGAGAAAGATTATTCATATCGATCAAGATTTATGTAATGGCTGTGGTAAATGTGTTTCTCCTTGTGCAGAAGGTGCAATTCAGATTGTTAACGGTAAAGCACAGGTCATCAGTGATGAACTTTGCGATGGAGCAGGTTTTTGCTTAGGAATTTGTCCAACAGGTGCAATGAAGATTGAAGAAAAGGAAGCAGCAGCTTTCGATCATGAGGCAGTAGAAAGACATTTAGATGAAAAAGAAAAAGCAGAACCAGAGAAGCAAGAAATTATTTTAGATTGTTTTAACTGTAATCGTAGCGAGAATGATGTCCCACTATTCCCGATTCGTCACAAAGGTGAAAGTCAATGGGTTTGTGCAAAATGTTTACCACAGATGATTCATGGTTAATAATATATCTTAGATTCAAAAGCTCTTGACCTATACCTTAAGTGAGTAGAGGTCAAGAGTTTTATATATATATACGTAAAACCATTACATATAAATTTTCCGAAAATGTTATTAAAATCTTGATATTTCCTATAGTTTACAGTATAATAAAACTATAGCATATCATGAGTATAGTCTGGAGGGATAAATGTGGCTATAGAACTGAATTTTAATCAACTATATAAGAAGATAGATGAAAACTTGGAACTAGGGAAAAAATATTATGATGAAGAAAACTATCAAAAATCAATTGAGCATTTTCAAAAGGGATTAGGTACATGCGATATTTTGAATGATAATATAAAACGAGTTGAGATATTATATTATTTAGGACATTCTTATCAACTAAGAAATACTAATCAGGATTATCAGTTGTCGGAAGACTGTTATAAGGAGCTTATTGAAATTGAGGATGTAGACTCTTCTTATTATTATAAAGTTCAATTGAATCGGGCGGAAGCCTTAGGTACACGAGGTGAGTATAAAAAGGCGATTTCTCTTTATAAAGAAATACATAAAATGGGAGATAAGTTTTTCGATATTGAAGCCTGGAGTTCGGAAACTTATGCTTATTATTGTATGGGTAAATATGTAGATCAGGAATATTTTCATGATGCTATAGAGTTTTGCAATAATATCATTGCTACAGCAGATAAGGAAAATAATCGTGAAAAAATGTTTTTGGCGTATCATAATTTGGGCCATATTTTTTACGAGTTAGGTGAAAATATGAAAGCATCTTTAGCTTTTCAGGATTCTTTTGAATACTGTATTGATCAGAATGATAAGCATGAAAATCTGATAGATATGGCATTGATCTTCATTAGACTTACTCAATATGATTTGGCATGGGCTTATCTTGATCGGGCCCAAAGTTATTTTGAAAAAAATCACGATTTAGGGGCATTGGCAGATTGTCTATATGTCAAAGGAAAACTCTTCAAGCAAAAAGGTAGGGTGGAGGATGCTGTGAACTATTTTGATCTCGCTTTATCTGGCTATAGGGAAGAAGAATATTATATAGGTATCTTAAATAGTTTCTATGAGTTGTATGAATTGTATCGGCGGATAAATCTTGAAAAAGCAGATCTTTATTTGGAGCAATATAAATTCTATTTGAATTATGTTAATCCTATGGGGGTTGAACAGGTAGACAATGTTTTTGATGAAGTAGATTCAATTTGGATTTAGTAGTATGTTGATTATATATCCCGTTGTGTTGCTAATCAAAAAAACCAAATAATTATTTCCTGAAGTGCATATTATCTATTGAAAATACATTAAAAGTAATATATAATAGAAGTAGGGTAGAAAAGAAATACAAAATTGAGGGGGTAGAATTATGAAAAAATTATTAGCTATGTTGCTGGTTGTTTTGATGCTGTGTACGGTGACTGGTATTGTACTTGCTGATCCGCAAGATGGCGGCGATATACCATTTACTACTAATACTACTACTGGTCCTATTGTGTAATTTCTTTTGTACATAAAAATACTGGTGGAACCAGTATTTTTTTTGAAGTTATCCTGTTAAAAAACAAATAAATTACTTGATTTTTCCTAATAGATATATTATAATGAATATGGGTGAATAGAGTGATATAGTGAGAAGAACTGTAGGAGGGTTAAGCTTATGGAGCTTTTAAAGACAATACAGCATAATAAAGAAATAAATTTTAACAAGGCAACAGAGTTCTATAATCAAGGTCTTTATGCTAATGCTTTATCGTACTATTTCAGGGCATTGAATGCTGCTGAAATTTTGGAAAATAAAATGGAAGAGGCAGAAGCCAAAAAGGGTATTATGTTCTGTTACGCTTTTGAGCGTGAATATGATCAAGTATTTAACTATAGTCAGGATTTGATATTAAATTATCAATTAACTTCTGAAAAAAAAGAATTAACTCAAGCATATAAAGCTTTTGCATTAAACAGAAAAGGCCAATTTCGAGAAGCTGAGAAAATTTTAAAATATCTTGTAAAAAGTGATTCAAAGCGTGTTCAGTTTCGTGCTCATACCGATTTAGGCTTATTATATTATTTTTTACATCGTTTTTCTGAGAATGAATCTTTAGATTTAGCTTTTGAGCATATAGAAAAAGCTTATCAATTTGCTTCAGCAGAAGGCGAAGAATCTCTTTATAAAAGTGCTTCAAATATGGGGTTAATATATTTGGAAAAGGGTGAAATTGACTCTGCATTGATGTATTTTGAAGAAGCTTTGAAACATACTGAAAATGGACGTTTTATTGCTCAAATTTATAATGAATTAGGACGAGTTTACGCATTAAAAGATGACTTAGATAAAAGTGAGGAGTACTTTGAGAAAGCTTCCAAATATGCATTATCAAATAGTAAATTTTTGATTCTTACATACAATCTTTATTATCAAGGTTTAGTCTATCTTCATATCGGTAAAGAGAACAATGCGTATAATTTTTTACATACTGCTTTATTTAGTTTTTTAGAGCGTAAGCATTATCCTGAAGTTGTAGCGATTTATAAAGAATTGATGTTTCTATTTCAGGAAACGAATCCAGAAAAGGCAGAGTATTATCAGCAAGAATATCAACACTATCTTAACTATATCGATCCCTTGGGTGAAAAATAACGGCGATGCCGTTATTTTTTTTAATATGCATAAGTACATTGTTATGTAAATATCATATTTTAAAAAGGAAAATATAAAAAGGAATAGAATTAATAATATATTAGATGTATTACCTATAACATGTAAATTTGAAAGGAGAAATGGAGGGGAATGCGCTCATATCATTGGTTATTTATTTTGGGAATTGTTTTCTTAGTGTTTGGGGTCTATCGTGAAGAAACTTTGAATATTTTAATTAATGCAACGATGCTTTGTTTTTCGTGCATAGGACTGGGGTGAGGCTGGCATGATTGAAAAATTTCGTTATAAGTTTAAACTACGGCGGACCGCACAGATAGGTTCATTAGTCCTAAACAAATCAGAAAAAGGATTGGAAATTTATGTCTAAGTGGATAGTATCTTTATTGTTATTCGTCTTTTTGATTGGTATCAGCTGTTCGGCATTTGCTCTTGAGGTTGGAGATATGCTTCCAGATTTTAATCTTAAAGATTTAGAGGGTAATGATGTAAAGATCTCTGATTTCCAAGGCCAATATGTATTATATGATGTTTGGGCTACCTGGTGTGGACCTTGCCGAAAAGCTTTAAAAGCATATACTCAGAATATTGATAAGTTTAAAGAAGCAGGAATCAAGATTGTCGCGCTCTCAGTAGATGCAAAAGTTGATGCTGTTCATAAGTATTTAAAAAAGAATGATATGGCTTTTACAGTTTTACATGTAGATCGTGGTGAAAAAGGTAAGTATAGACCAACAAAAGAACTTTGGGGTGTTAAGGGGATTCCAACTATGTTTATAGTAGACCCTGAAGGTAAAATTGTATTTAAAGAAATAGGCTTTGGTGATTTTGCATCACTGTGGGATGAGATTATTAAAACAGTAGATGTTAAACAAGTAAGTGGTTCTACTTATCCTGTTTTGAAGATCAAAAGTTATAAAACAGAAAAAGTAAAGGTTGATCTTATGGAAATTGGCAAAGATATTACCATTAGTAACTTTATAAGTTATGACTATAAAGATTGTACTGAACAATCTGAAGTCGCATTATACAAAGTTCCAGAATCAAACAAGCCATGGTATGGTATAGTTTATATCGAAGGTGAAGCATATACTATGCTCGGTCAGGATACAGATAGTGATGAGTTAGGATTATTAGATCTGATTTATGTAGATTATAACCATAATTTTGATCTTACTGATGATGGCGAACCAGTTCAATTAAGTGTAACTGAAGACGGTAAAGAAGCAAAGATTACACTAGAAGTAACTAATAAGTATGGTGAGGTAATTCCTTATGGTATTACTTTATGGTCAGAAGATTGGGGCCATGGGTATGTAATGTTTGTTGATCGCGCTTATGAAGCATATATTGAAACTGATTCTGAGCCTGTTCGAGTACTTTTGGTTGATGTAGATAAAAATGGAATTTATACTGATGAAAGTGATGCAGTCTTGATTGATATCGATAGAAATGGTATGTTTGACTCCTACTACTCTGTACAGGAATGGACCAAGTTAGGATATACTTATGAATTAGGTCAGTATGTTTATAAATTTAAAATTGTTGAATATGGAAGAAAAATTGTAGTGGAGAAAGTTCAATAAATAAAAAATATAAAACTTGATGATTTATAGGAGGAGTGAGGAGAATGAAAAAATGGGGAATTTCTTTATTATTAATTATCATGGTGGTTTGTTTTAGTTATTCGGTATTGGCTGTTAAAGTTGGGAATATGATTCCAGATTTTGGTTTGAAAGACTTAGAAGGAAATGATGTTAAAATTTCTGATTTTCAAGGTGAACATGTACTATACGCCGTTTGGACAACTAAATATGAGGCATGCAGAAAAATAATGAGGGCATATACTCAAAATATTGATAAATTTAAGAAAGCCGAAATAAAGATTGTGGCAATTTCAGTAGACTCTAATATAGATGATCTCAAACAGTATCTAGAGGAGAATGAACTTCCTTTTACTGTTTTACATGCAGATAAGGGCGAGGATAGTGCATATTTGCCAACAGAAGAGCTGTGGAGAATTAGAGTAATTCCTAGTCTATTATTTGTAAATCCAGAGGGTAAGATTCTGTATACTGAAGCAGGTTTTTCAGATTTTTCGTCTCTTTGGATGCAGGTTAGCCATAAATTAGAGGCTGGACAAAATGTTAAAATTAAATATCCTATATTAAAAGATGGAAATTATGAGGCGGAACCTGTAAAAGTAGATTATGATATATTATCTGAAAATCTTACATTAGGTTTTCTAAATTATGATGTAAAGAACTTCATGGCAAGTACAGACGTGCCTTTAGAAAAGGAACCTGACTATCCAAACACTCCACAATATGCTCCGATTTATATTGGGGAACAATTGTTTATGATGGTTGGAGTGGATTCTAAGAAAAACGGCTTTATGGATCAGATTTATGTAGATTTCAATCAAAATCTGGATTTAACAGATGATGGAGACCCCTTATCACTACTTACACTAGGTAAATATAATAAAGTAGCTTTTAACTTGGAAGTAAAGATGGCTGAAGATATTGTAGTTCCATATCAGATTAATTGTTATGCATATGAAGGAAGAAGTGTCTACTTTAAGTTGACTGTTATGGGCTATCAATTCCAGATTGAAACTAATGAAGAACCAATTAACGCACTTTTATTAGATTCGACTTCTAATGGTGCTTTTGACAATATGAAGGATGTTGTATTGCTTGATTTAGATAAAAATGGTATATATGATTCTTATTCTCCGATTACAGAATGGTCAACATTAGACTGTCGAATTCATTTAGGCGCATTTGGTTATCGTATAAAGGTTAGAGAAAATGGGAAGGATATCCTCGTAGAGAAGACGAAACTATAGTCTTTGTAAAAAAACTTTTAAGTTATATATGAAGCTCACCCCTATCAAATCAGATGGGGGTTTTTTTTATTGTTTGAACATAAAAATTAAATTTACAAATATTTTTCAAAATTATAAGAAAAATCTTGACAGAGAATTGAAGTTATGCTACAATTGTAGATAGACAATACTTCGCTTTTAACGAAAATATTAGAATATTTTTTAGTGTATATTCACCATTACATAGTTGTATTGGAGCAATTGGGATTTCCCCTGGTTTCCCCACCAGATTCTCCTCACCGCCCGATTGCTCCTTTTTTTAATGTAAAAATTTCTAGTTTATTGATAAAAATTGAAGGGAGCATGGGATATATGTGTTGTGACAGAGACCAACAATCAGAGACTAAAGTCTATCACTTTCTTTATGAAAAAATTTGTCTTGAATTAGTAGAGGAATTAAGTGTTTTAGAAAAGGTGACTAATTTAATACAGATTTTTAAAGATAATAACATTGTTGCATTACGTAAGATTTATGAAAACGGACGAAAGATAAAACAAATAGATGAGCAATTGTATAAGGTTGGCTAAAAAATGATCCGTTCCTTTGAAGGGGTCATTTTTAATGTAAAAGATCAGAATCTTGTTTTATAAAATGTATTTTTTAGTAAAAATAAATGTAATTCAGAAGGATTTTTTCAATAAAAGTAGAAGTATTATCTATATACGAAAATAGACAATACTATTTGTTGAAAAATGTGATAAAAGTAGTGAAAAAATATTATAAAGAGAGTAACTAATAGAGGGTAGAGGTAGGTGAAAATATGAGTAAATCTTCTTTTTCTGAGGTAGTATCGTTACATAAGTCAGAAGGAACAGATGTATCGGTTATGCTGGAAGACTGCAGGAATGTGTTTTTGAAACATGTAGAAAATTTTAATTTTTTTTTCGAACAGTTTTTAGGTGTTGCTAATGGGATCATGGTGGCAGTAGACAAAGATGAGAATATAATTTTTGCAAATGAAACTATTATGAAGTTATTGGAGGTTACATGGGAGGATATCAAAGATAAGAAAATTACTGATTTAAAAAAAGATTACGTACCTGTATTTTGTTGTGTATTGGCTGGGAAGAAATCTGTTAAAAGGGTTAAAAAGATTGAAGGAAACCAATTCAAGCGGTATTTTGACATAACAGCGATTCCAATAATGATTGAAGATGAAGTAATTGGAGCGATCTCACTTGGGGTTGATGTAACGGAGACGGCTTTAATGGAACGGGAATTGTTTGATTCAGAGCGAATATTTTTATTAGGTCAGATGGCGTCTCGGATAATGCACGATATTAGGAATCCTTTACAGACCGTGAAATCATCAGTACAGGTTATGAATCTTTGGAATCAAACTGGTGAGATGAAGCCAGAAAAAATTAAACGGATGCTGGTAAATATTGATGTAGCTGTGGATAATGTAATTGATTTGATGAATGATATGTTACAATTCTCTAAACCAGGGACGGATAAGATGGGGGAAGTGGATTTAAAGAATTTAGTAATGAAGGTTGGAGATTTGTTTTCATCAACGTTTAGTAAGAATAAAATTGAATTTTGTTTAGATGTTAAAGATGGATGCGAGGTATTTGGTAACAAGAAGTTGCTTCGTCAGAGTATTTTAAATATTGTCCAGAATGCTGTTGAAGTTCTTCGCGATTTTGATGACATACGTCAGTTAGAGATACGGTGTTATCCTAAGGATGATAAGGTGATGGTTGAGATTTTTAATACTGGCCCGCTGATAGATGACAGTATTAAAATTAAGATATTTGATACATTTTTTTCGACGAAAGGAACTAATGGTACAGGTCTAGGACTGGCTATTACTAAAGAAATTATAGAGCAAATCCATGAAGGCAAGATATGGTGTGTAAGCAGTCAGGAAAATAAGGGGACTTCTTTTATGATTGAGATTTCTAAAATTATCAAATGATTAGCCCACAAAAAATATGTTAGGCGTACTTTAAAAAAAGTACGCCTATTTTTCTATTAATCGCATGTGCAGAATACAATTACAATTACTAACAATAGGAGTAAACATCCGCAACTACTTCCAGAAGAATGATGACAACCCATATATAGCCCCCCTTGATTAAAGTGATATTTAAAATTTTACAATTGTGTCGTCGGGGTTAATCGCCACTAGTGGTTGACTTGGTATATAATATGATATTGATGATGAATATGTGATAGTATAGCGCAAAATATATAGAAAAAGATGAATTAGTATGGCTTGGGTATGTAGATGTATTAGTTGTGGTGATAGAAAAAATGAACAGGATAATTTACATGAAGGAGCCCAACCATTAAGTTACTGGATTTTTGGTGCAATGGTTGATGTATTTTCTGTTTATATGATCTTTTTGATTTGTAGCTTTGCTCTGCTTGCACTTAGTTTGGCGTTTTATAAATTTGCGATTTTAAAAAGTGATTCCTTTGAAAATGGGATTGGGATGGGTTAGGGTCTTCTAATATAATTAGACAATGGGGGAGAGTGAACTTCTTTTTATTAGATTATTTATTTGGTTTTAATGTGTAGGATAATGAAAGTTATATTAATAAAATGGTTCTCCTTTGGAGGATCATTATTTTTTTCTTTATAATTGTTTAATGGTTCCTAGAGATAAAAATAATTCGTATGTTTAGTACTTTAATGTTGAAATTAGTTACTTTGTTACAGGAAATTTATTGTCTGGTGGAGAACTTAAATAAAGGGAGAAAAGAAAAGTTCATTGGAGGTTAAAGGATGAAAGGTACTAAGCTGATCAAGAACATTTATTGGTTCATTCAAAGAAGCTATGGAGAAATCTTCATATGTAAAGATTATTCTTTTCTTTTTAATGGATTCGGGAGTAATTTGCTTTTAAATGCCATAAAGGGCCTAGTAAACCGTGGTATAAAGGTTCAGCTAGTAACCAGTATATATTGGAATCTTACATAACCATAGACTTTGTATCTATTGAAGGAACGGTATGGAGATAAAATTGAGTTAATGACTTTAAAAAGTCTGAACCATTTCCAGTTTAAAGGGAAGCATTATATTAATTAAAAATGACTAGGGAAGATGGAAATATAAATTTAGAATTAACTCTTTTAGCTTATTCTACAAATAGTAAGCAAGCTTTTAAGTCCTTAATGTAAAGTGGAAGACCGGGGGGTGAGTTGGATGAATAAAGCAAAAGAAAACTATTCGACAGGGAAACAAAGAACTGTTAAAGCATGTGAATTAGAAAAATATTATTTAGAAACAGTACCTTCAAATTCTAAAAGATTTATTTGTCCAGAATGTGGAGAATATGTTGCTTTTGTGCGAAGAGATAAGTACAAATCATATTTTAGACACTGTAAAATTAATGAAACCACTGCATTTTGTGAACAACGATGCAATTCAACACATGATTATTCTATATATGAAAAAGTAGGATTTCCTTTATATTTAAAAAAAGGGATTGGACAAAAATTCGATTTGTATTTGGGGTTTTATAATATAAACGAGTCTCAAATATCTATTGCTCAAAATAGTAATTTCCAAGTTTCAATATTGCCATATAATGAAGACGTTAGAATGGAACTGCCATATCGTATTAATAGTTATAATTTTTCTGCAAACTCTACAACATTAAAACGAATAAATTTTATTTCCTCTAGATATAAATTGAAATATTCATCAAAAGACGCAGAAAAATTGTTTATTAAAAGATGGGGAAGTGAAGTTGAAGGAATTATAAATGGAAGAGCATTATTTACGTATCACTCTAATGGTGGTCGTAAAATAAGAATTAATGATGAAATTACAACTGATACAGATTACTATTACTTATGTAATGATAGACATAAATTAAATCGAAATCTGGGTTTAGTATATGAAAAATGTGGAGTGATAAATCTAGAATATACATATTCAATATTAACTTATTATGTATATAGAGTGCAATTCAAAAACTTTAATGAAAAACAATTTAAAAGATTGCATGATTACTGTAGAGAAAATTTAAAAGTTAGTTTGATTTATAAGCCATCTGAACTAGTAGCTATTTGGCCTCCAGCAATACAAAAAAATAATGAACTAAACTTTTTTAAAAGAGAAAAAAATGCTTTGTTTATTTTAAAAAGTCAAGAAAAAAATGCTAGAACTTTTATACACACTACCAACTCGGTAAAAGAAGTAAAAGGTACAGCAATAGGAGATAAAATGTATTTGGTTAATTTGCCTATTGTTAGTGAGAATGTAGCTATCAATATTAATGAAAAATATAATTCTATAAACTTTTTTTTGAGTCATTACAAAGGAATTATTAAAACAGTAGATAGTGATATTATAGTTTACGATGATCAATCTAACATACTAAATAGCGGTGTTCATTATAAATTACCAGCTAAAAAATCGATTAAAATTGTAACATCAACCAAATGTAGGATTTTACATTTGAAAAACAATCAAGTTTTTAAGGCTTATCCGATTGATGAAGAAGCAGGAATTATAATTGAGAAAATTTCATATGGGGATGAAATATTAGTTATGAGTGGAGTGAGCGAATATTCTTTATTAAAATTTATTGGAGAAAATACTCAGAAACAGATTGTGTTAGATAATGACAAGTTATTTTTTAAGCTAAGTAGAACAAAAGGCTCCTTAATATCCCCACCTATTTGGATTCGAAAACTACTAAATAAGATTGAGAATAGATCAAAGATATATAGTTTAATCAGAAAATATATATTTACCAATAAAATCCCAGTTGAAGCATGTAGAATACTTGAGGAAGAATATAACAAAATGAAGGAGAGTTTAATATATGAGAAATGTTAGTGATAATAAAGTAAAAGGAGAATTTATAGAAAAATTTTCCCAAGAAGAATTTGATTTTATTATATCTTTATTACCTCATTCAAAACTTGTTGAGCCAATAAAAAAGCATAACAAAGAATTTAGAAAAGAAATTATTGGATATAGACCAGATAGTCTTTCTAATAAAAAATTACAAAATATTACTATAAAAGAATTTATAAGAAAAAAGATTATATTTTATGTAATCATTTATACATTTTAGTAATTAAATATCTAAAAGGAATTGATTCTCTTATCACTGAAAAGATTGAATCATCTTCTAAAGTTCGTGAAGAGATTGAAAAAGACAATATGGAGTATTTTGAAAATCTTATATTTTTGTTACTAGAGACACCTTTAAAGAATAGCATAGATTTATATTTTAAAATGATAGATTACGAATTAACTGAAAAGCAGAGAGAATACTTCAAGAAAGATTTACAAGAGAAAATAAAAATTCAGGAATTAAAAAAGGAAATCCAAAATAGCTTATGTGCTGAATTCGAAGAAAAAATTACAGATACTAATATGAAATTCAATAAAATAATCAACGACAAAGATCAACAAATTAAATCGTTAAATAAAGACATTGAGAAAGTTGAACAAAGTTACAAAAGTGAGTTATTAAAAAAGCAATCTATCATTGATGATTTAAAATTAGAATTAGACACAATACAGAAGGATTTTTCTCAGAAAAAGAGCATTTTAACAGAACAAATAGAATCCTTAAAATTGAAATTAAATGGATCTAAGAATGAAATAGATAAAAAAGAAAACAAAATAAAAGAATTATCTGATAAATTGAATCTTAAGTTAGATGATTTTAATATTATTGCTCACCAAGAATGGATTGAAGGTAACAGGGTTTTAATTCAGGAAAGGGAAAATATTAAATTATCTATAGATAGTTTGTGTGTTAAAAAAAAGAGGATAATTGATGAGATAAGATTATTAGATAAATCTAAATTGAAATTGGAAAATAGCGTACTTTTTATTGAAGATAAAGCAATTGGTTTTATTGATAATATGAAAAACATTATTCAAGAAGTAGATTATAAGTCAAACAAACAAGATGATAAGCAAAAATTATTAAAAATAGAAAGCATCAAGCTAACTAATGAAGTTGAAGAGACAAATGAAAAATCGGATTATATTTATGATTTACAAACAAATCTAGAAATAAGTGGGATATCAAATGAATATTCGCATGATGTTGCACAATATATATATGCAATATTTTCAAATAAGATGAGTTTACTTATTGTAGGACCCGATTCCAGAAAGATTGCTCATTCAGTTTCATATGTCACCTGTGGTGCAAGTGCTGACATCATATCTTTACCTCTTGGATATAGTGATAGCAACGAATTAATTTCTGTTGTTAATTCAATGATGAGTAAAGTTGTTTTAATAGAAAACGCAGTTGATAGCATTTCTGAAAGTGTATATTTGCCATTGGTAAAGCAAAATGAAGACAAATTTATAATTTTTTCGATTGAGTCAAATGAAAATATTCAGTTAATGTCAATGAGTATTCTTAATTATATGATGATCTTAGACATTGATCCTCTAATAACTTATGGATGCAATGAAGAATTATTGTCTGCTGTTGCTAATCAAGATATATTTAATATGAATATTGAATTATCTGATAAGAAAACTAATTTAAGATATCTTAAAGGATTAGATAATGTTGTTGAACTATCAAAGTCAACTAAATTAAAAATATCAGAGATCATGTGTATTATAGATAAGCTAGATTCTAGACGTGCAATGTATGACTTGTTAGCATTTACAATAAATTTATTAAGCAAGTTTAGGAGAAGTCTCGATGAATTAATAAATTTTGCAAAAGATCAAGAATTTGATCCAAATACATATAAAATGTTACAATCTGTATTAGGAGTTAACTTTGATGATTAACGATAAGTATGATATTATAAAAAAAATAAATAAAAATTTAAAAATAGGGAGTTATTTTGGCGAAGCAAATAGTCATTATATGTCAAGAATAATATATTCAGCGTTATCAATTTGGATAAGGGTTTCGACATTGGATGAAAATATCTTATCACAGGAAAATGAGAAAACAGGGGTTAGTAAAATTCATATAATTAATAGGTGTAAACCCTTTTTAAATAGTATGACTGATATTTTTCCAGAAATCAAGGAATGGTTTTACCCAAGTGATTTTGATGAAAATCCGATTATAGTTTTGAGAGATAGGCTATTTAACTCTGGAGAGTTGGTAAATGCTGGATTTGATACTTTTTTGGGATTACCCAAGTATCAAGAATGTAATTTTAGCCCACAAATTAGGATTATTAGGGGAATAAATGCAAATAAATTTGACAGTGTTTCTGGTATATGTTTGCTTAAATTAAAAAATAAAAATGATACTATAAATTATGATAAAATATTTGAGTTTTATGGACTTTATAAAAAAACATCAACAAGCTTTCTGATAGATTATCTAAATAGTATTACATGGAATAAACAAGATAAACTAACATCAGAAGTATTTAACAAATATAGTAAGAAACCTTTTTCAAGTAGTTGGAGTGATGATTTAATAATAAAAAATAATGAGGTTACGTTATATAAAAACGATTTTTTTGACTTTGGGTTTGTTAAAAGGAAGAACAAAGATATTTATACTAGCCAAATTAGTGATTATTTAATTGGTGAGTTTGAAGTAAGAAGATTTATGTACGCTTTTAAAAAACAAGTAAACAATCCAGCAGTTGCTAAATATAAAAGATATCTAGATGAAGAGACTGTTGAATTGCATTTGTTTAATGATTTGCCTCGCAAAGAGCAAAGTATTTTATTGTTATTAGGTTGGCCAAAAAAATCCATAATGGATAAGTTTAATTTAATTTTTCATGATTCGGTATGGGAACTAGTAAAAATGATTTTAGATAACTTGAACATTGAATTACAGGAGGACGAATGATGGATAAATATGGTGTATATAGTACTCATGATGCTTTGAAAACAAAACTTATTGATTACATTCGGGCTCAATATTTAGGAGAAAACAAGTTGCTACTAGATATTTGTAATGATACTTTAAACAAAAAAGGTGTGTTATTTCAAGAACCATATATTGAAGCGAATCCAGCATATAAAGTAATTGACAATGGTATAGAGAAAGGTGATATACCATTGCATATAAAAAAAATATTGTTGGATATGTCTGATAATAAATTAGGCGTGTTTAAACACCCATTTAAACACCAAGTGGATTCTTTGGAAAGTTTTTATAAAGGAAAAGATCTGTTTATTACAACTGGAACTGGTTCTGGAAAAACTGAGTGTTTTATGTGGCCAATGATAAGTAATATAGTTGATGAAGCTATCAATAGAAAAGGTTCATGGGCTCAAAGAGGTCTAAGGGTTCTAATGCTCTACCCTATGAATGCATTGGTCTCAGATCAAATAAGTCGTCTTAGAAAAATGATAGGCGATGTTGATGGGAATTTTAGAAAAATATTTTTTAAAAATGTAAAAGATAACAATATCAGAATACCTCAATTTGGAATGTATACTGGAAGGACTCCCTATCCAGGTGAAATAAAATTAAAAGAAAATATAGGACTTGCAAACACTCTTACGAAAGATATATTAGGTAATAATGATAAAGTTAAAGCAAAACTAATTGAAATAGGAAAATATCCAGCAAAATATAACTTAGAAGAGTTCATTGATAATTTGAGAATCGGAAAACACATTACTCATGATTATGATGCTGAACTTCTAACAAGACAAGAGATGCAGTGTTTATGTCCAGACATACTTATTACAAATTATTCAATGCTAGAATATATGTTGATTAGACCAATAGAAAAGAGTATTTGGGAAAAAACAAAAAAATGGCTTGCTAAATCAGAGGAAAACAAATTATTAGTTGTTATTGATGAAGCACATATGTATAGAGGGTCATCAGGTGGTGAAGTAGCACTACTTATACGTAGATTGCTTCATAAGTTAAATGTAAATAGAGATAAAGTTAGGTTTATTTTAACTAGTGCATCTGTACCGGCGAATTCAGAAGAAACAGTAAAAGAGTTTTCATGTAACCTTACGGCACAGAATAAGTCTGAAAATAAATTTGATATAATATATGGACAACAAAAAGAAATAGAATTTAAAAATTCTATAAACTTATCAGCTTCAAAACTTTCGAGTATTGAGATTGATAAATTTAGAGGGGATGAATATCAAAAATTCGAAGCAATAAAAGGCTTTGCTAAACTTTTTAAAGTGTCGGAAATTGAAAAATGGTTAAAGTATGAAGATGCACAGAATTGGCTTTATAATTTTTTAAATAAGTTCAAACCCATGCTATCTATTATGAAGGTGTGTAGGGGACATGCAGTTTCTTATGATGAATTAGCCTCAAGAATATTTCCTGAAGATGAGGATGCAATAGCAAAAAGAGCAACTGAAACACTATTAGCAATCGCACCACTAGCTAGAAATCGAGAAAATCAAGTATTATTTCCTGCACGACTTCATATGATGTTTCGAGGACTTCAAGGTATTTATGCTTGTTCTAATCCAGATTGTCCAGAAAAAAACTCATATGATGGTTTAACATTAGGTAAAATATATTTCGGAAACAATAGAGAATTTTGTGAAAAATGTGGAAGCAAAGTATATGAGTTAATAAACGATAGACGTTGTGGAGCATTATTTTTAAAAGGTTATATGTTTCAAAGTGGAGGTGACTCCAATTTTGTATGGAATCAAATTGGAGAAGAATATGATGATTCAATGAAAGAAGTACATTTTTATTTAATCCTATATAAAGGTAAATTTAAAAAAAGCAGAGAAACCAAAGTTGGTTGGCTGAATGCTATGACTGGTAAGTTTTTTGATAATGATAAATATGCAGATCAAAAAGGTTTTATACATGTTGCTTACAATAATAAAGAACAAAAAGGTAAGCCAGGAGTCTTAACCTTTTATAACTGCCCAAAATGTGAAAAATCGTATTTAAATGTATCTGACTTTGTTACTAAAGGTAATGAATCTTTTTATAATTTAGTTTCAGAACAGCTTTATGTACAACCACCAAATATTTTTGACGCAGAATTACTTAAGAAAGTACCTAATGCAGGAAGAAAAGTATTACTCTTTTCAGATAGTAGGCAAAGAGCAGCAAGACTTGCAAAAGATCTTACTAGAGCTGCTGATGATGAAGCTGTAAGAAAAGTGATGGTTATTGCAGCAAAAAAATTGTTGAAGTGGGCTGATGAAAAGGATAAAAACCCAACTATGGATTTATTATATATGCCTTTTTTAGAAGAATCTTACAATAATAACTTACAATTGTTTTATGGAGAAGAAAAGAAAAAATTTATTGATGATATTAAAAAAATCGAGGAAAAAATTGCAAGAGCTGCTAGAAGAAATAGGAAAATAGAATATGATTCGTTAAAATCAAAATTTAACTCTACTCCCGGACTATACGATGAGCAGTTATTGAAACTTATGTGTAGTAGTTATAGATCTTTAACAGATATCGGACTTTGTTATATCAAACCATGTGATGAAGATACTATGTATGATGTTGAAGATGATTTAAAGGATGCTGGGATAGAAATGTCTTTTAAGGAGTTTGAAAATTTATTTTCAGTTTGGGCTAACATTGTAATGAAAGATAGCTATGCATTAGGTGATATGATTGAAGAGAAGGTAAGAGAAAGTGCTAGACCAAGTAGTTTTGGACGTTTTGGAATTAAAGAAGGTAGTAAAATGCCAACTTCAATTATGAAAGTTTTAGAAAGTAGACACTTTTCGAAGGAACAAATAAGAATTATTTATAATTGTTTAATAAAATATACATCGTCACCTCGTGGAGTAGAAAACAAATATTTGAATTTGAATCTTATATCGTTATACTATAATGAAAATCAAGAGTGGTATTATTGCAAAAAGTGTTCAGGGGTTTTTTCTGATACTTTATGGGGTATGTGTGCTCACTGTCGTAGTACAAATGTAGTGAAAATGACAAAAGATGATCTAAAGAGATTTGATTTTTGGAGAAAGCCAGTATTAGATGCTCTAAAAAATAATGCCAAGAGTCTTATTTCAAGTATAAATACTGAAGAACATACTGCCCAATTATCACATAAAGATCAACGACAAAAAGTGTGGTCAACGACAGAAGATTATGAAATGCGATTTCAGGATGTACATATAGATACAGAGATGCCAGTGGATATTTTAAGTTGTACTACTACTATGGAAGTTGGTATTGATATTGGATCTCTTACAGCAGTTGGATTAAGAAACATTCCACCAATGCGAGAAAATTATCAGCAGAGAGCAGGACGAGCGGGAAGACGAAGTTCTGCAATTTCTACTATAGTAACTTTTACAGATAATGGGCCACATGATAGTCACTATTTCTTAAAACCATATAAGATTATTTATGGGGATGTACGACATCCGTGGATAGATATAGAAAATAATAAATTAATAAATAGACATCTTAATATGGTTATTATAAATGAATATCTTGCTCAAATTAACAAAGGAATGGATAAATTAGATTTAAAAGAGTTTTTGGATTTGCACTATAATTTGTTTTGCGATTTTTTGAATAGTTATACTAAAAGTGAAAAAGAGTGGAAAACGTTAGTGCCAAATTATGAAAGGATGGATTTAAAAAATATAAAAAGATTGTTATATGAAGAACTAAATTTTATAAAAGTCGATTTCGAAAAAAATCCTAATAGTTATATTAATGAAAAATCTGAAACCAAGTCATTAATGGATGTGTTATATGAAAAAAGTATTTTACCAACTTATTCATTTCCCAAGAATGTAGTTGGGTTCTATATTGAAGACAAAAAAGGAATGAAAATTGAACAAAAACCTGATAGGTCACTCGATATGGCAATAAGTGAGTATGCTCCTGGTCGTATATTAGTTGTAGATAAAAAAACTTATAAGTCTGGGGGAATCTATAGTTTTCACTCAAAGTATAGATCTAATTATTATGAAAAGCCAGCAAGACCGTATTTTGAAAATGATGAGTATTTTAAGAATTTATATTATTGCAAAAATCATTCTTGTGGTTGGTTTGATATCGAAAAGCCTAAAAATGACGAATGTCCATTTTGTAAAAAGCGGTCAATAGGAGAACGATATGTTTTAAAACCTTGGGGTTTTGCACCCTTAAATGCGATTAGTATACCTGAATCGAAAGCAGAAAATGAGGTGTCATATGCAGAAGAGCCATGTTATTCTGCAACTCCAACAAAAGATGATATGCAGGAAACAGGTTGTAAAAATATTAAAAAAGCAGAACGTTCGGATCAAACATTAATTGTTCTAAACAAGGGACCGAAAGGAAAAGGATTTAATGTATGTAAAGATTGTGGAGCCGCTGTAACTGGAGAAGAGGAACTGGATAAAAGTATTAAAAATCCATATAAACACCCGCGTACTGCTAAACGATGTTACCATAATGAATTTGAAAATGTTGTGTTGGGACATAATTTTGTGACTGATATGGTTGTTTTTGAATTCACTGTTGATAGATATAAAATAAATGCAGAGTTAGGTGATTATTGGATAAATACAGCTTCCCTAACATTATCAGAAGCAATGCTTTTAGCAGCAGGTAGACTTTTAGATATTGAGTTCAATGAAATTCGTAGCGGTTATAGAATGAGATATTCAACAGATAAAGTTTTTGTTGATATTTTCTTGTTTGATAGTTTATCAAGCGGAGCAGGTTATAGCTCTGAGGTTGCCACTAGAACTTTAGATTTATTTGACGAGACAAAAAAATTATTAAGGTCTTGTAGTTGTGATTCATCTTGCCATGAATGCTTAAATCATTTTTGGAATCAACGGGTGCAAAATAAATTAGATAGACATACTGCCATTCAACTTCTTGAATGGGGCAGAAATGGTGATATTGAGAAAGAGTTTAGTTTAGAGGAGCAATTTGAAATTTTTAAACCTTTGAGAGAACTACTTGAATTAGACAAGGTGTTTGAAGTAAATTATAACAGTAATTCAATTATTGTTAAAAAGGGTGGAAGTGAAAATAGTGTTTATGTATATCCATCTATGTGGAATATAAGGAATCATATGATTCCTTATAATGCAATTGCATTGTCAGATAGATTAATTAAGAAAGCATTACCTGAAGCATATCACCAGTTAGTGGATGGATTAGCTAGAATGTAGCAGCCTGTATCTATTGGTGAGGCCAGTAAAGAAGGAGCATATCTTAAATTAAATTAGATGTACTTAATATCTGATATGAAATTATAAACTTAGAAATGAGGAGGACTATAATGGTAAATATTTTTTATAAGCAGTGTGCTATATTATCTGATCCAATGTGGTCTGATGACGAAATTGACAATATGCCTAAACCTGTTGTAAATTTATAGGGTGTTTGGTTACAAAAATTATGAAAGATTATGAATCAAAAAAGACCTAAACAGGTCTTTTTTTATATAAATTTTCATTCCTTCAAAGGAATATCACTTTAAAATACCGAATATATTGACAAACGACATTATTGCCTGTTGTCGGAGGTGAAATTAATGTGTTAAAAGATGTCATTCGGTATATTTTAAAGAAATATTCTAATGAAGATATTCAACATTTTTTCCAAAGTGTCTGGGATTCAGTAATGACTAAAGGAAATAGTCTAGAAAGAAGTATTACAGTTGATTTCAAAGAAAAGCAAATCGTTAAAATGATCTCTAAAGTTCCTTTTGTAGATTATACTACATTACAATTACCTGGAGAAAATTTCGAAACAAATTTATCTGCTTTGAGAATAATTGCAGCTCATGGATTGAATAAACAAGATCTTGGAAAGAGACTATCAAGCTCCTTAGATCCAGATAACCGGGCCAGACGTTCAGCCCAAGTCCTTCATGATTTAAAGCTCTTTTCTCTGATCAGCGATACAGGAAAATTAACTTTATATGGCGAAAAGTACATAGCTACTGATGATGAACTTTGGATTAGAAAAGGAATTATGAGAGAACCTCTAATGAGATTTTACTTAGATGTATTAATGTCCCTAAGAGGTTTTGGCAGTCGTACAGAAGTTAAAAACTCTATACTAGATATCACTAGCCTGATTATCCGCAACTCTCAAGGAACTAATTTAATTAGAGATAGCGTAGCTACGAAGAGAATGGGGTATTGAGATAATCCAGATTCGATATAATGATAAAGATTTGCAGCAAGAACTTACAAAAAGATTTAGCTCAACGAATAATTATATTGAAAAATATAAAGTAGAGAAAAAGAAAAAGGTTTTAATTCCTGATGAAATGAAAGAATATCTTTATATTTATTCAACTAATGTTCCTTATCACTATCGGATTGAATTTATTACAGTGAAGAAAAAGAAGCAATACACTAAAGCTATGGAAGAGATTCGAAGAAAGGAAAAAAAGATAGAAGAAATCTGTGAGATGTCAGATAAGGCATTTCAAAAGTATTTAAAAGAGAATTATGGAGATGAAGAAGCATTCTACGAAACCCGGCAAGGTATTAAGAGTTATAGAAAACTTCGAAACACTTTAGTGAAAGATCTTAAAAAAAGATATAATTACCAATGTCAAATTTGCAAACATTCTTTTAAGGATAGCTATGGAGTGGATTATTCAGAAGGTCATCATATCAAACCTTTTGCTCAGTTCGAAGATCACACTCCAGAAAATATTATAATTCTTTGCCCCAATCATCATCGTATTATTCATAAAATGAAACCAAAGTTTGATCGAAAAGAATTAGCCTTCAAATATGATAACGGCTATATAGAGTATTTACAACTAAAAGGACATCTTGAAAACTCTTAAAAATGCAAGAAGCCCTGCATCACATCATCATGTGTAATGCAGGGCTTTGTTTATTATATAGAAATCTTAGACTGATAATTTTCAATAGGTTCATTGAATTTGCCCACCATATTCACCTCTCATGTTAGATGAAATTATATTTGATCTAAAAATTAAAACTTAGAAGTGATGAGGATTATTTTTCCTATATATTTGGAGATTTTTTCTTTATTGCCGAAAGGCAAAATAATAATATTGTCTTATAATGCTCTATTATGGAAAAATTACTTGCTTTATCGACTTGTGACTGTTATAATGTAAATAGGCATTTTGAACCAAATTGATTAATAGATATAAATTTAAACGTGCACAAGCCTATCCATATGCATTTACTTGTTTTACAAAAAATCTTGAAATATCACAAGGTTTTAATAAAGGGGTGACTTAAATGAAAAAGATTATTTGCATTCTCTCAATTTTAGCATTACTTTCAATAAGTAGTATAACTATTTGTGCTTTAAACATTGAGTCTACAGATGAAAATACAACTATATTTTTTAGCTGTATTCCACTTCCAAATGAAGATTAAGAATTAGCCTTCGAATACGATAACGGCTATACAGAATACCTCCAACTTAAAGGACATCTTGAAAACTCTTAAAAATGCAAAAATCCCTGCATCACATCATCATGTAATGCAGGGATTTATTAATCATAAGGAAATCTTAGATTGACAATATTCTATAGGCTCATTGAACTTGTCCAATAATTTTAGCTTATCATATCCTTTGAAGTAGTTATTCTCTTTTGTAACTTCTATAAATGCATCAACTAGTCGTTCATCTAATTGAGTCCCTTTTACCCGGTTCAATTCTTTTAAGGCATTATGTACGGACATTCCTTGGCGATAGGCTCTATCACTGGTTAAAGCATCAAATGTATCTGCTACAGCGATAATTCGTGCCTCAAGGGGGATGATAATTCCTTGCATCCCTGTAGGGTAGCCTTTGCCATCTACTCGTTCATGATGGAATCGGATCATATCCTTAATCCGGCTAAATCCTTCGATGTTGTTTATAATTTTGAATCCATGATCTGGATGAGATTTGATGATTTCATATTCTTCGTCAGTTAATTTGCCTGGCTTGTTCAAAATCCGCTCTGGAACACCAATCTTTCCAATATCATGGAGCAAAGATGCCATTTGAATGGTTTCCAAATCTCGATACTGTATTTTTCTTGCAATTAATTCTGAATAAACCATCACTCGATGTGAGTGACCTCGTGTATAAGGATCCTTAACTTCGATAGCTGTAATTAGCCCTTGGATAACCTCTAAATATGTAGAATGTAATTTCTCATTTGTAGTGTAGACTTGTTGTATATGTTTTTGCATTTTTTTGCACAAATCATTAAAATAGTTTGCAAGCCTAGAAATTTCATCATCACCCTCAACCTTAACATCGTAGTTAAGATCTCGTCTGATTGCTGTTTCAACTTCTAAATATAATAGTTCAATCCTTTTAGTTAAGCGGTCAGACAACTGCTTACTTAATAATAGGAAGAAGGAAAAAAGAATAAGCATACTTAAAAGTATGTTCTTTGTAAATGTCTGCTGGAATGCCGTATATGGGTTATTATAATGAAGTATAAAATATCCAATTGTTTCTGATTCTAGAGAGATGACTGGAACAGTAATTTCTTTATCGGTAATTTTTGGGAAAAACCTAGAAGATAACTTAATTTTTAAATCTTTGTCCATGAAATTGGCTATCTCTTGATTAATAAAATATTGATCAATGGCTTGAAGAAAGACCAACGCACCATTTGGGTGAAATCGTACTGTAGATTTAACTATGGGGCTGATGCTAACCATGTAAAATTGATCATTATATTTAATTAATCCTGATTGATGTTTCATATCATTTAAAGTTTCTAAAACATAATTTGCTTGAAAAAATTCTTCAGATAAAGAAAAAGTATCTAAATCCGAGTACACAACTTCATTGTTTTGATTTAATATTATAACTGAGTCCAATTTTTCATTATTTTTTAAACGTGAAATATTAACATCAAACCAGTCTTGATCTTTAAGTGTGATTTGATCATAAAGTGCATTCCATATCCCATAATAAACAACTCTGTTCTCAAGATTTTTTTCTTTAGTGCTTAATATTTCAATAAATATTTCAGTTTGTTTTTTTATAGACAACTGATTGGATTTATTAAAATGGTTATTTAGTGGGAAATAAAATAAAAAAATAACAATAACAAATTGAAATAAAATAAAGATAGTAAACGTTTTAGTATATCTCTTTTTTATGTGCATAAGTCACCTCCAGTAAGGAGTTTAAATTTGGCAAACATATCATTTACATTAACTCTATAAGTAATCTTCGCTAAAAAAGTAATAATCCCTTGTTACTAAGAAATTTTTATCGCGAATTCTTAATTTTTTTCTTTTCAATATAAATATTACCAAATTTCAATTGAATTATACATTATCTAAAAAGTATGTCACTTGTTCTAAAGTTAAAATTTTGTTATAAATCTTGGGTAGAGGTAGAGCTATCAAATTATCATGTATAATATTTTCTCATTGTTTTCTTGTGAATTAACCAGGAACTGAAAAGTGCAGTCAACGGAATTGCAATAAACAGTCCAAGACTTCCTGCTAGTGCACGAATGATTTCACTGGCCATGAGATCAAGGTTGATTACTTTTAACAATGATTGTTGATACCCCACGAGAATCAATAATAGTGGTAAAGAACCACCAGCGTATGCTAGAATAAGGGTATTAGACATAGTTCCCATGATATCTCGGCCAACATTCATTCCAGAGTCAAATAGCTCACGGGATGTAGCAATAGGATTAGCAAGATATACTTCCTCTATAGACGAAGCTATGGACATGCCTACGTCCATTACGGCTCCCAATGCGCCAAAAAGCATTGAAGCAAAGAGAATACCCTGAAAATCTAATTCATAATCTCTGATAAATCCAAGCATCTGAGCTTCGTGTGACCCTAAACCAGTTAATAGAGCGAAACGCCCAAAGAGAAAGGCTAATATTCCAGCAAAAGTAGTGCCTCCAACTATTCCAAGGATAGCTGCCAAACTCTTTCGATTCCATCCACTGATCATTATTATCGTACAAGCTGTGATTAAAGTAGAGAGTATGATTGTGAGCCACATTGGACTATAACCTTTCAAGATAAGTGGTAACAAAACTTTCAATATAATTACTATCGTAAAAACCAGGCTGATCAAAGATTTAAAACCCTTTTTGCCGCCTACTAGAAGTAGAATAAGTACAAAAAGAATGCTTAAGATAAGTAATGGAATATCTCTTGCTACATCGTTTAGATTTGCAGCTACAAGTTCACCATTTTCTTCATCTAAAGTTAGAATCACTCGCTGACCAGGTTTAACATGAATATCATATCTGGGATTACCAGAAAAGATATTATATGCATCTACAACCTGTCCCTTATATTCCCCACTCGTAATCTCTATTTGTACTACTTGTCCAGGGAAAGAATATTCATCAGTGGGTTCAGGAATATTACGGATTATTGAAATTACCCTTCCACGCTCAATTACATCTGTGTCAACATTTTTTTCTTCAGCATTAACTATAGGTATTGGTATTACAATTAAAACAAAGATAAAAGTAAGTACTAGAATAATAGGGATTCGGGTATGCTTGTTGCTAATCTTTTTCATTAGTAATCTCCTTTCGTTTTTTATTCTATTGAGATACCTTCGTCATAATAGAGAAATATTCCTGCTAAATGTGAGTTTCAAGTTATCCTTTCTAATAACTAAAGAACCCCTGCAGAAGCTGAACTGCCCCCTGTCAAGTAGACAGTGGAAATAATAAAACTTTTTATATAGCGTCAATCAACAGATTGGCGCTATATTTATGCAACTAACGTAGATAGATAATGACGATACTCCAATGGAGTCATACATTTTAAGCGCTT
>DAOVRZ010000038.1:0-44110 GCA_030627905.1 Halanaerobiales bacterium | reverse complement strand
TATATAGAGGGGTTAAATAACAAGATAAAAGTCATCAAGCGAAATGGATATGGAATACCTAATTTTCACAATTTCAAAGGACGTATTTTCATTACATTTTATGGAAATGGAGTACCATCAACAAAATAATACTTCCACATTCTATATATATATAGTAATTATAATGATGCAAATAGATTAACTAAATATTTTAGTTTCACAACTATTAACGCAGACCCATTATTCTCTATTTTAATTGTGTTTAAATGTGGGAAATATTTGATGCTTACTTATAAACTATTTTTAGATAGCATCTCAAAGTATCGTTCAAATTGAATATATATCTTTAATCAATTCGGTATTTTTGCATGTAAACATGCTAAAACATATGAGGTTTTAACATGTCTACAAGTTCGTAAACTTTTGTGGCAGGTGCCATTTTTGAAGATGGTTGTCCCCCTGTTTCCTTAGATAAACGTTTTGCATTATCTATAGCATCATCTAAATTTCCGTATTTAATTAATATTTCAAATATATCTTTGTTATTTTTTTTGTATTCTATCAAATTATTGTCCTTAAATATCTTATTTAATTTCTCCTTATACATATCTCGATGGATATCTGAATTATAATAATTGAAGTGTAATAAAAACCACAGTTCAATACATTGATTTGACCATGCTACATGCCATTTTGTAAAATCATTATCATTATCATTTAATGCCTTGACTGAATGCGCAGTATTATCAAAATTATCTCGTGGAAAATCATCTAAATCATAAACTAACCATATATATTCATATTCTCGGTTTTCCTTTTTTTCCTTTTTAACAATACCTTTAGCATAATCAAGCAAAGATAAAGTATTTCTACCAGTACCTTCTATCGTTAATGTAACATTAATTCGATCATTCATTCTCCTATTATATTTGTTTTCTATTCTTTTTTTAATTCCCTCAAAATAATTAGGTTCTGTTTTTGTTCCTTCACAAATAATAAGATATCTCTCTGGATGTGCAAGTCTTGAACCTTCTTTTCTTTCTTTCTTTTTCATTCTCCGCTTTAATTCGTCTCTTTTAAGAGGTTTCTTACTCATTTAATAAGACCTCCCAATTAATAATACTTTGGAAATATGGATCTGCACCATATCTGCCCTCAAAATATTGTTTATCAAATCGGGCATTCTTTCTGATTAACTCACCTTTTTCATCCCTTAATTCAATCAATGAATACAAATCAGAAACATCATTTTTATTTTTTGCAACAAACCATATTTCATCGCGTCTAAATAAATCATTTTTCATTGTAGTTAAATCATGAGATGTAATTATTAATTGTGCTTTTGATTTGTTAATTTTAGAATTCTTAAATAATTTAATAATATATCTTAATAGCTTTGGGTGTAATTTCGCATCAAGCTCATCAATAATCAACAGTTTGCCATTCATAACAACATCTAAAACTTTAGGCAATAAGCTTAATATCTTGATAGTTCCACTAGATTCATCAAAAAAATTTAATGGATATTTTTTTCCTTCTCGAATACGAATTGTAATAATATCTTCTATCTTTTCTCTTTCATCTTTTTTTATTTCTATATCATTTATATCAATATCCATTTCATTTAATGCAGATATAATAAGCTCCATGACCTCTTTTTCTTTAGGAAAAAAGACGAAACTCTCCTCAAAAGATGTTCCATAATGACTATATTCACACTTACTAAACCATTCTATTACTTCATTTATAATAGGTATACTATAGTTAATTTTTAAAAAAGATAAATATGGCATTTTTAACGAAATTTCTGTTTTTGAAACAGATTTAAGCAATTTCCCATTAACTATTTCATTTTCATTTCTATAAAAAAGTTCACTATCCCTTTTTTCTCCTATGTTAGTCTTGTATAAACTTTCATTTACAATTTTATCATCTAAAAAGCTAATATAATAATTAAATTCTTTATTATTATATCTGAATATAATATGGAATTCTACTGGTTCATCTTTAGATAGATCATCTAACATAAAAGGGACTGTAGTGTTTTGCATAATATTTTCTTTATTTTCAGTATTTTCAAACATAACTATAGGAAACATAATTTTACTAATTAAATGCCATATTGCTTCAAGAACGGTAGATTTACCACTTCCATTTGGTCCATATATAGATGCAACCGATATAAACCGTTCTCCATCTTTTTCGTCTTTAAGGATAGTTTCCTCTAGCTCTGTAATAGAAGCTGCTTGCATATCAAGAGTAGTTTCATCTCTAAAACACTTAAAATTTTTAAATGTAAATTGGGAAAGCATAATGTAAAACCTCCTCGCGAATAAAAAATTCATACCAATATATATAGTATACAAAATTTCAATAAAATATGCAAGTCTAAGAATTTTTTTTTCGCAATTTCCATTTGATTTGTGTAATGTTTCTTAGCATGATGAATAGTGATAAATTTTAAAAATTTAGTTGGGCCTATTTTTGCCCATTTCCTTTACGACCAACGATAACTTCAAAGATATTCTGGTTAAGATGTTCTTCCTTACAAAGAAATAGCCCTAGCAAAAAACGATAGGGGCTAAGATATCTTTTTTTCGATTTACTTGTCTATCCAGCTTTCTTCAAAAAATAAGCATTACAGATGATAAGGTTCACCTTTCATTATCCTAAATGCCCGATAAATTTGCTCTAACAAAATCATCCTAATCATTTGATGTGTAAAAGTCATCTTAGAAAAAGAGAGTCGAAAATTCGCCACATCGTTCACCTTCTTATGAAGCCCAACAGCGCCACCAATCACAAAAGTAATCTCACTCTTCCCTTGTACCATCAAATTTTCCATCTTCTCTGCCAAATCTTCAGAACTTATCTGCTTACCCTTCACATCCAACACTATCACATATGAATTACCAGGGATTCGTTTCAAAATCTTATCTGCTTCTCTCTCTTTTATAATTTCTAAATCAGCTTCACTTGGATTTGAAGGAATTTTTTCATCATTTACCTCAATAATATTAACCTTTGCATATCGTGTTAAACGCTTTAAAAATTCATCAATTCCAGCACGTAAAAACTTTTCTTTGATTTTACCCGCACCCACAATATTTATTTTCATTCTACTCACTCCAATTTAACTATATTTCCACAACAACTTGATTATATCATATTACATCATATATATCCCAACAACTGTCGCCACAATCAATCCTATAATAACCGGTATGAAATTCTTTCGTGCCAGTTCCATTGGTGAAACCCCAGCAACTCCTGCAGTAGCAACAAGACCAAAAGCCCACGCAGTCATTGTTCCACCACCAACCCAGATTGTTCCCATCTGTCCGATAGCAGCAAGAGCAGCAATATTAACTCCCATTGAACTACCCAATGCTTTTGCCAAGGCACCTATCAGCGGAAGACTGGAAAATCCAGAGCCATCCAACCCTGTAATCATTCCGATTATTAACAGTCCAAAAGCTACCGAAACTTTAGATAAAGGTATAACTTGGGATAAGGCTTGACCTAAATCAAAAAGAAATCCAGGGGCATTTTGATCTAAGATTAGTTTTGCACTTTCTGGAGAACCCAAAAAAAAGAAACCCGCTATAGGAATGATTGTAGAAAAAATCTTCATCGCATAAAGAAAACCTTGTTTAAAGAAATCTCCCAACTCCTCCAACGCTTTATTACCGCTTTGGATTACAGAGATTAAAATCAGAAAAAGAACCGCAATCCCACCTAAAAATGCCGTAGATCCTTCTCCTTTAATACCCAATAGGATCATTGAAATAATACCACCTAAAAATACGATAGGAACTGCCTTTGCAATAAAACTAGCACCACTACTATAATCTCCCAACTCTTCATTCGTTTTTTTCTGAATCATTATATTATTATCCAAAGAGATATCTTTTCGAACCATAAAATAAGCTATTAACATTGCTATTCCCCCTGTGACCAAAGACAAAATGCCACCCATCCTTACCATTTCAGAAATATCTATTCCAGCAGCACCTGAAGTGATCGCTGGTGCACCTTGAATCACAATATCCCCTGATAAGGCCATGCCATGTCCGAGAATATTTACTGACATTGCTGCTGCCATTGCAGGTAAACCAGATTTAATAGCGATGGGTATCAAAATAGTTCCGATCAGAGCAGTTGCAGGGGTAGGCCAAAAAAAGAGAGCACTTACATACATAATTAAACCTAAAACAAAAAAAGAAATCGTTGGCTTTCTTAATATTCTTTTAAAAGGAGACATCATCAAATAATCAGCCCCCATTTTCTCCATCGCCTTTAACATACCAACCATCAAAGCAATGATCAACATGATATCAAATAAATCTTTCCCAGCAATAAGAAAAGCTCTAAATACAGTCTGTACTCCTCCGATTAAAGACCGTGTATAGACCAAACCAATTAAAAAAATTCCTAAAGTCGTAATCAGGATAACACTCCGTTTTTTCATCATTACTATAACCACAATAACTACAATTATTAGATAAAGCCAATGTGCTGAAGTCATTACTCCAAATTTCCCCCTCTCAAACATAACCTTCTTCACATTAACTATTTTCCCAAAAAACTAGTTCAATATGCCATTGTTGGAATGAAAAAACCCCCGCAGATTTCTCAAAAGTTTAGCACATGTACGCACTAGAAAATCTGCTGGGGGAGATTATTTCTCTTATCCAATTTTAAATAATTCTGTAGGCCGATCACGGAATGTTAATTCTAATCTTACATCTTTATTTAAAACCAACCCGTTTTCTTCAACAGTATTTTTTACTGTCAAATATGCTAGGTCAGGAAAATTATTCTCTTTACTTAGATGGGCTAAATATATGCAGGGAGAACAATGTTCAGCTAGCTTAACCACGCAATCACCTGTATCATCATTAGATAAATGTCCAACCTCACTCATAACCCTCTTTTTTAAACTCCATGGGTATCTGCCGTATTTCAACATTTCTAAATCATGATTTGATTCCAATATTACATGCTTTACTCCTTTTAAAGCGTAAAGAACCTCCTCTGTAACATACCCCATATCTGTTGCAATTCCGATTTGTTCCTTTCCTACACTGATTACATAACCTACTGGCTCTGCAGCATCATGTGGTATAGAAAAAGGTTCAATATCAACCATACCAAGAGAAAAAGCCTTTTTGACTATCTGGCAGTTTTCTTCTTTAAGTTTCCCAAATTTTGTTTGAGCAGCATTCCAAGTTCCTTCTGTTGCAAATATAGGAATATCATATCTTCTGGATAAAATACCTGCTCCACGAATATGATCAACATGTTCATGAGTTATCAAAATTGCATCAATCTCTTCTCCACTTACACCTACCTGTCCTAATAATCCAGAGATTCCTTTTCCACTTAATCCAGCGTCAATCAGTATCTTATGCTGATCTGTTTTGATCAGAATCGAATTTCCAGAACTCCCACTTGCGAGTATAGAAATTTGCAATGAAATCTTCATCATCCCCTTAAAAATATAATACAACATTTATAATATTAGTGAACTAAAGTTTTTTTCCTGCCTAAAAGACTGAAAAATTTCGAAAATCTCTTGTCTTAAGCAGGATTTATACACTTTTTGCACGAATTTTTGTAAGATAACCTTTTTCTAGGGAGGTAGGGAAAGATGCAAAACCCAATAAAAGTGCTAGTAACGGATGACTCAGCTTTCATGCGTCAAGTTATCTCTGATTTAGTTAACTCTAACCCCAGATTACAAGTAATAGCCACTGCTCGAAATGGCGAAAATGCCTTAGAATTAATAAAAAAATTGAATCCAGATGTTATTACTTTAGATGTAGAAATGCCCAAATTAAATGGTTTTGAAACACTAAAAAAAATTATGTCAGAATCACCCAAACCTGTAGTAATGATCAGTCATCTTACTCAAGAGGGAGCAACAACTACATTTAATTGTTTAGATGCAGGAGCAATGGATTTTATTCCTAAGCCCTCAGGATCCATCTCGTTAGACTTTGCAAAAGTTGCTCAAGACCTTAGTGAAAAGTTAATTATCGCTTATGAAAACTTTCGTCCTAGTATTCTGAGCCTTTCAACATCCAGGCGGAAACGCTCTAAAATTTCAATTCCAACTTCTACTTTTTCTGAAGGAAAAAAAGATATGGTTGTTGCTTTAGGCACATCTTCAGGTGGACCTAGAGCGTTGAAAGAAGTTATTCCTATGCTTCCTGCCAATTTTCCTGCAGGAATGATTGTAGTCCAGCATATGCCACCTGGATTTACTAAATCTTTGGCTGACAGACTAAATAGTGAATCAAAAATCAGAGTAAAAGAAGCTGAAGAAGGTGATCGGATTGAGCCAGGTCTGGCTTTAATTGCACCAGGTAATTACCATCTAGAAATTGAAAAAGGCGGTATTGTACGCTTAAATCAAAAACCTTCATTATGGGGAGTACGCCCTTGTGTAGATTATATGATGCAAACAATTGCTCCTCTTTATAAAGACCAAGTTATAGGTGTTATTCTAACTGGAATGGGTCGAGATGGAGCAGACGGCATGGCAGCTATTAAGCAACATGGAGGACAAACAATAGTTCAAGATAAAGAAACTTGTCTAGTTTATGGTATGCCTAGAGCTGCAGTTGATAGGGGATTAGCAGATCATATTCTCCCTCTACATGATGTTACTCATAAAATTGTACAATTATTAAATCGTAATCGCTAAAGGAGCAGATCAATTATGAAGAATTTTGATGAATTTCAGATTCAAGCTTCCAAAGTTCTAGGACTTGATCTTGGTAGTTACAAAATTAAACGAGTAGAACGACGTGTTGAAAGTTTAATGCGTCGACGCAATATTCCAGATTTCTCTACCTGTTTACAACTTCTAAAAAAAGATCAGCAGTTTAGAAATGATTTTCTTAATCATTTTACCATCAATACTTCTGAATTTTTCCGAAACCCAACTAATTTTATAACTCTACAAAATAAAATTTTTCCTGAACTTTTATCAAAAAACAATCGAATTAAAATCTGGAGTGCTCCATGTTCAAACGGGTGCGAACCCTATTCATTGGCTATTATCCTCGACGAAATGGGGCTTAAGCCACATCAATTTGAAATTTTAGGTATAGATTTAGATCCAAATATTCTTCAAGCTGCAAAAAAAGGAGTTTATAATTCCGGCTCTTTAAAAAACGTAAATCCAGCAAGACTAACTAAATATTTCACGAAAATCGGATCCGAAATGTATACTATCAATGATAAAATTAAGCAAATGATAACCTTTAATCAATTCGATATATTAAAAGGTAATTATGTTAAAAATTGGGATTTGATACTTTGCAGAAATCTATTTATCTACTTTACTCAAGATGTAAAAGATACTCTTACTCATAAATTTGTAGAGGCTCTTAGCCCAAATGGAATTCTTTTTTTAGGTAATACCGAATTTATCTTTGAACCTGATAAATATAATTTACGCAAGGTAATTTCCAGCTTCTACGAAAAAGTTTAATGGCACAACTTTCGCAGTTCAATGCATAGTCGCTTTTTTTCTATATATGCCATTAAACTAGGCTTTGCATTTGAACTGCAAAAGTTAAGTCATTGATAAAGTAGTAATATGGATTTAAACAACTTCAGTGAATCATATACTCCTTTAACTGACCTGCTATAGTGGGATTAACCTTCACCTTCAAATAAATTCCTTCATTTTGATACTCTTCAACCAAGACATTTCCAACTTGATGAAGTTTTTCTACCCAACCACCCTGATTATATGGTATAACAATTTCTAATTCTGCAAATTCCTCTTCGATCTCTGTACGAATTAAGTCAAATAACTTCTCTACTCCCATACCTGTTAAACTCGAAATCACAACCGACGGATTATTCCGCTCATTTAAGTAAACAATCTCATTTTCAGAAAGTAAATCCCCTTTGTTATAAACTGTAATAATTGGTTTCTCTAAAACCTCCAAATCACCTAATACATCCAATACAGTTCGAATCTGTTTTTCATAACCAGGATGACTTGCATCTACAACATGAAGTATTATTTCTGCTCGTTGTACTTCTTCTAACGTAGCTCGAAAAGCAGCCACCAGTTGATGAGGTAGTTTTTGAATAAATCCAACCGTATCACTCAATAATATTGCTGAACTACCCAAATCCAACTTTCGCATAGTTGGATCTAAAGTGGCAAAGAGTTTATTCTCAACCAGTACATCAGAATTTGTAAGACGATTCAAAGTTGTTGATTTTCCTGCATTTGTATACCCAACCAAAGCAACTATTGGAAGAGTACGACCTTGATGGTGTAATTCCCGTAATTCTGCCACTTGTTTGATTTCTTCTTGTAACTCTCCAATCCGTTTACGAATTCGACGACGGTCAACTTCGAGTTTTGTTTCCCCAGGTCCACGTGTGCCAATTCCAGCACCCAATCTAGATAATTGCTGACCTAATCCCATCAACCTTGGAAGCATATATTTTAACTGTGCTAACTCCACTTGCAGTTTTCCCTCACGAGTTCTAGCATGCTGAGCAAAAATGTCTAAAATAAGCCTACTTCGATCAACAACCTTAATCAGAATCATTTCTTCTAAGTTTCGCTGTTGAGCTGGGGTCAACTCATCATCGAATATTATTAAATCTATTCTCTCCAAGTAAGCCTGATATTTTAGTTCCATCGTTTTACCAGGGCCAATATAATATGCAGAATGAGCAGTATCTCTAGACTGGGTAATCCTATTCACCACTTCTGCTCCTGCAGTTTGAGTCAACTGTTCCAATTCTTCTAAAGATTCTTCAATAGAATATTGATCTTTCTTACGATTTTTAGGAATATCCAATCCAACTAACAATGCTTTCTCTACCCGTTTTTCTGTCAAATGAGTATCTTCTTCCCTCAACTCTCGTAAGATCTCTTCTATGCGCTCCTTTGAATCTAATCGAGTCAGACTATAAAGGCTATAGCTACCATCAAGAACAAAATTTCGACTCAAACGACCATGCTCAACTTCAGGATAAAGGATCATGCCTTCATCAACTTGAAAATCAACTTTTAGCCAAAGATTAAATCCATATCGAGCAAAGATATATTTCTCATTTAACTGAAGAGTACTAATATCTATCCCTTCTCCAAAAGTAAGCCACCTATAACCCGCAAGACTTTTTCCATTAGTTGGTATCAACTCTGACCATTCAACCAAAAGAGTTTCATCTATTTTTCCAGGAAATGCACCAACTACCTTGCCTTTTTGATTTGTTATCAAATGTAACTCCATTTGATAACGTTCAACAAACTCTTGAATCATACTTAGTTTTTCTTCGGTAATTAACTCCAGATGAACATCAGACCATTCCGCCATTTCTTCCAAAAGTGCACGAATCACTTTGCTTGAATTTAACTTTTCCCAAGGAAACACGCAATCCCTCCTCTACAAAAAATCCCCTACCAAGATTTAAAGTAGGGGGAAATTATCATCTTTCTTTTCGCGCCAGATGATAAACCAGTCCAACGATTCCAACAGCTAAGTCTTCATTTTTAACTTCAACTCCATCAGGAACTATAATCCTAGTTGGTGCAAAATTCCAAATTGCCCTAACACCAGCATTGACCAATTGATCAACAATTTCTTGAGCAAAGACAGCAGGTACGGCAACTATACCCATTTCAATACCATTATTCTGAACAACATCTTTTAAACATTTCATACTTTGTACTTCAATTCCAGAAATACTGTTACCAATTTTTCCTAAATCAGCATCTAAAACCGCATTCACTTTCAATCCCAACTTTCGAAAACCTTCATAATTTACGAGGGCACGACCTAAGTTTCCAGCACCAATTAAAACAATTGGCCAATAATTATCTAGACCCAAAATACGTTCTAATTGTTTCATTAAAGATTTAACTTCATAACCTACACCTCGGCGCCCAAACTCACCATAATAGGATAAATCTTTTCTTACCTGAGTAGATGGTACACCGATTCGGTCACCTAATTCTTTTGATGAAATCACATCAATCTCTAATATACTTAATTTATCTAAACAGCGATAGTATAGTGGTAAACGTTCAACTGTTGTTTTTGGGATTGATATCTTCTCCTTCATAATAACTCCTCCTTAATAAAATTAATTAATTCTTCTCCCTACTCTTCACTCTAATTCTGCCTTGTGAATATAATCCCATTATACTATAGGTTTGAAAAAATTTCAAACTTTTAAGGATAATAAATCTAGCATCACTCCAACTTCTCAATTGATCATGTATAAAAATAAGGTAATTAAAAATAAACCACCTTAACTAAGGAGGATAAGTATTTTCAATCAGAACACAAATTACATTAACTAGAAGACTTTTAATAAAAAACAGGACATGTCTAGAAAAATTAGCCACCTTAATTCAATTAAAAATCATCAGTGGTTTTTTTTTACTATACATGCCCTTGAATTACGGTTTCTTTAGTTAGCTTGTTCTAACTTTTCAACTTGCTCTTTTTTAATACTTAAAATTTTAAAATTGTTATTATTTACAATTCTGTAAGTTACTTTATTCACCTTCAAAACTGTTCCTTCATGCCATTCACCAAGCACATTCTTATATTTTACACGATCATCTACTTGAATCATTATCTATCCCTCCTTTAATTCCTTAAAAATTTATCTCACCAAAGGTAAGACTATGATTTCCATTAAAATTAACCTCTAATATTTAAATTCGCTATAATCGAAAAAATTCCTTCGTCAATTTATAATTTTACTGTAAAAAACTTAAGAAAATGTAGGTAATTTTTCTTCAAATATATTATAATCATACTTATATACATATAAATATGATTATAATATATTTCATCATATGAAATGTAAAGTCTTTTTATAGTATATTATTTATTTTCCCCTAAAATACATTATCCACTAGCAAAATTGAAATTTTTCCTTTTCTTTAATGTCTACTATAGCTAATTGCTACGTTAATATGCTTTCTTATACACTATCCTTTACAAACACCTCCTCACTTATATTATATATTTTTCCCATTTTTTTTATGTTTAAACATACCAAAAGACTGCACTATGCAGTCTTTTGGGTTTTTATGATGCTTCTCCCAATCTATACTGCTGAGTATGTAAACTTTGATATAAACCATTTTCTATAGCAAGAAGTTCAATATGTGAACCACGTTCTTTTAATTTTCCTTCATCAATTATAAGAATCTCATCTGAATCTTGAACTGTAGCAAGTCTATGAGCAATAACCAGGGTGGTTCTACCTTCTGACAAACGATCTAAAGCTTGCTGTACAAGGCTCTCCGTTTCTGTATCCAAAGAAGATGTAGCCTCATCTAACAGAAGAATAGGTGCATCTTTAAGTACTGCACGGGCAATCGCAATTCGCTGACGTTGACCACCTGAGAGTTGAGCCCCTCTCTCACCAACCATAGTATCATAACCCTTTTCAAAAGCTGAAATAAACTCATGAGCATTCGCAATTTTGGCTGCTCGAATAATATCTTCTTCTGTAGCGTCTTTGTTACCATATTTTATATTATCAATGATAGTTCCTGTAAATAGATGTGCATTTTGAGGAACATATGAAATATCATCTCGCAAACTAGATAATTCTTCTTCATTAAGTGATTTACCATTGACTACAATCTCTCCACACTCAGGTTGATAAAAACCCATCAACAACTTAAAAATTGTACTCTTTCCTCCACCGCTTGGGCCTACCAAAGCTACTTTAGTACCTTTTTTCACTTCTAGACTCAATTTATCAATAACCTTCTCATCTTCCTGATAACTAAAACTAAGATCTTTTAAGAAAACTGCATAGTCTGTGTTAATCTTATCTGGAGTTCCTAGATTAGAATATACTTTTGGTTCTTCAGGTTGATCTAATACTTCCCATATGCGATCCCCAGCAGCTAAAGATGCCTGCAAGTTAGCTATTAATCCACCCAGTTGACGGAAAAAATTCATAACTGGATTTTTTAATTGTGAAAGCGCAATAATTGTGCCTATTGTAACCCATCCATTAATAGCAAAATATGCCCCAACCAAAATATAACCTAAAATATCTAACCATCTAGCTAAATTATTAAAAGTAGCCAATTCAGCATTCCGTTTTACAAGTGTAACTGATGCTTTATAGACATCCTCATTTTTCTTTAAATACTTCTTCGCAATTGTTGAATACAGATTATAGCTTTTAATTACACTGATTCCATTATACATATCTGTAAAAGTCTCATTGAGGAAACCTAATCTATCCTGAATCTTTCTAGCAACTAGCCGGAGAGGTTTAGCATATAGAGCATTTATAATAAGCCCAGCACTTCCTGTAACCAGACCGATGAGTGCTAATCTATAATCTAACATAAACATATATACCATCGCTCCAATACACCCAAAACCCGCAAAAATAACATTAGTGAAACCACCAAAATATGCTTGTTCGAAAACTGTAATATCATTTGTTAATTTAGAAATTAAGTTACCACTATGTTCATTTTTAAAATACTGAATAGGTAAAACCTTAACTTTATCATATAACATTCTCTGAACCCCACCAGTAGTTCTAAAACAAGCTCTATCTATCATATAGAAGAAGATTGGATTCAATATTGCAGTTATAAGTATATAAGCACAATCAATTAGCAGACACCTAACTAATAAGTCAAAATCACCTGCTTCTGCCGCATCATAGAGGTCTTTCATGATTTTTGCCATTAAAACCCCTCGAAAAGCAAAACAAAGTGAAGCTCCTAAGAGACCGATTGAATACATCCAAACTGTATTCTTCATTGCCTTGAATATACGTCTCATACCACCGCCTCCTTTTGTTGACTTTCATGAGATAGTTGACGAAGATATAGTTTTTTATACACACCGTCTTTGAGTAACAATTCATCATGTGTTCCTGTTTCAACTACTTGACCTTCATCGACTACAATAATCCGATCTGCCTTTTTAATCGTTGATAAACGATGTGCAATTATTAAAGCAGTTTTATCTTGATTTAATAACTCATCAAGAGTTTTCTGAACCAAATACTCAGAGTGTGTATCTAAAGCAGAGGTGGCCTCATCTAACAAGAGAAGAGGAACTTCTTTTAATATTGCACGCGCAATAGAGATTCTTTGCTTTTGTCCACCTGACAGTTTATCTCCAAACTCACCAACACTAGATTGGTAGCCATCTTTTAATTTTGAAATAAACTCATGTGCATTGGCAGCTTTTGCAGCGTCAAAAATTTTGCCAGATGTCTCCCCAATTTTGCCATAACCAATATTCTCTTCAATGGTTCCAGGGAAAAGATATGTATCCTGAGAAACTAAACTGATGTAATTTCTCATCTCTTTTAGATCCCAGTCTCTAATACTTTGTCCTAAAAGATTGACCTCTCCCTCAAAATGATCATAATAACCTTGAAGTAATTTAATAATAGTTGTTTTACCACTCCCACTTGGACCTACAATAGCAACTTTTTCACCAGTCTGAATATTAAAATTCATATTATTAATAATCTTTTCTCCTTCTTCCGTATAAGCAAAAGAGACATTCTTAAAAGAAATTATATCATTACCAGCACTAAGAAGCTTTGTTTCAAACTTTTCTCCGCCTTCGCGTTCAGGGGCTACATCTAAAATTTCAAAAATCCTATTAGCACCTTCCATCTGAGCCCTAAATTCACCTAACATCATTGGTAATTGGGCTACCGGGCCAGCCAACGGGTTCAAAAGATTCACAAAAGCAAGTAAAGCACCAGGAGTAAGCTCTCCTTGAATAACCCAGTATCCACCAAATCCAAAGCTTAATAAAAATGGAGTTACTCCTGTAACTATGTTGATAAAAAGCAGTACCGCACGTGCTAAGGTTACTTTAAACCCATTTAAGACAAATTCATCTACTGCTTTTGAAAATTTTTCGCCCAATATTTTTTGCAAATTAAAGGCTCGGGCAACTTCTATCCCAGTAACTGTATCTTGAAAATTACTATTAACTACTCCCCGGCTTTCCTGCACATGACGAGTGTATTTAGCTAAGGGTGCACTTGCTAATGCAGATAATAGTAAAATCAAAGGGATGCCAATTGTACAAACCAATGTTAGTTTCCAATGAAGGATAACTAATAAAATTAGAGCTAAAACGCCTCCAACTATTGCATGAATTACGTTCATTAAAGTAGCATTTGAAAATACTCGAACCAAATTCATATCATTGTTCAAACGAGTAAGCATATCACCTGAATGTCGCTTATCAATCTCTTTTACAGGTAAATGCATAGTATGTCTACCAACCAGCTCACGTAAAACTTTAATTCCTCCTTCAGCATACATACCAGCCCATCTAGCTCTTAAGTAACGAATTATGCCATCTAGCAGAATTATTACTAACATAATCAAAACTATAGATTTAAAAATATCATATTGTTCTTGTTGCACTGCATCAATAACTGTCCTCAATGAATAAAAGACAAAAATCTCACAACCTGCCAAAATAACTGATAGTAATAATACTGCTACTAAAAAGATTTTTCTAGGAAACATTTTTGTCAATCTGGTAAATCTCCGAAAAGCTAAACCCAATTTAATCACTCCTTTTTACGTTTGATATATCACATTTTATCCTACCTGTCTATCCGGTCGTTCTTCTACAATATTGAAGATCGTCCGTCCTACGATTCGTAAGATATTTATAGTATTTTTATCATCATGGATAAAAAAATGTCCGCCCGGAAATTTATTGATTTTTAATTTTCTCTTAGTATATTGCTGCCAACCTTGAACCTGTTCATCAGTTAGTTTCTCCTCTAAACCAGAAAAGGAAGTTATTCCACAATCGAATGGCTCTCTCTCAGAATGTTCATATATATCACAGACTTTGAAATCTGCCCTAAGAATTGGAATAAAGATATCCATCAGTTCTGGATTTTCCAAAATTTCTGTCGGAGTTCCCCCGTATTTTTGTAATTTTGCTTTAAATTGATCATCTGGGAGCAGATATGTTTTTTCATCATCTTCGTCTTCTATATGAGGCGCTCCACGACCTGAAAGAAATAGATGCAAAGGAGCAGGTAATCCAGAATCCATCACTTTGTAGGTAAGTTCTTGAGACATGATTGCTCCCATACTGTGCCCAAAAAAAGCATAATCAGTATCTATAAGTTGATCTTTAACTTGTTCAAAAATATCTTCCACCATTTCATCTACAGATTCACTAAATTTTTGTCCAAATCGCCGTCCACGCCCCGGAGGATCAATTGGTATAATTTCAATTTCTGGTGGAAGATATTGTTGCCAGCGTTTATAAAATCTAGCTGACCCTCCAGCATAAGGGAAACAAAAAAGTTTAAATTGTGCCATTACAACCATCTCCTTAAAATATTCACTAGAACATTATGCAAAAAGTTGATCTAAATCATCTTCTGATAAATCTACTGTATCAAAATCAGAAGGAGTAAAGGTAAAATTAGTACTATCTTTACAATGCTCAAGAATTTCCCGCAAAGCAATAACATAATTCTTTAAAAATTCATCAATCGTTTCTTTTCTAAATCTCCTTGTACTGAAATGAACTTCTATCTTAAATTTACCTTCAATAACCATACTATTGATTTCAAGAAGACTAGTTCTATGATTTTCAAAACCAATCTCTAAACCTATTTCTTCAGGAGCAAAGCTAAATAAATCATTAGCCAAATCTTCGTCAAACTGCCCAAGATAATTAAACAAAACACCTACATCTTTTTGGTCATCCACCTGGAAAGGTTGTTTTGTGAGATATTTTAAAACACCATATCCTATCCCTTTATTTGGAATTTTCCTTAACTGTTCTTTAACTCCTTTTAACTGATTAGATAAATCTTTCCGTCCTGTTAAGTCAAATTCTACAGGGAAGATAGAAGTAAACCAACCAACTGTACGAGAAAGGTCTAGTTTAGCAACATTTCCATAAATATGTTCCTCCCTACCATGGCCTTCCAACTGAATAAATACTCTTTCTTCACCAGTCCACTGTACGATAGTCCGTGATAATGCAGTCAAAAGAAGATCATTAACATTCGTATTGTAAGTTTCATTAGCCTTAGAAAGAAGAAAATTTGTCTCTTCCTCGCTTAAGTAAGCCTTGCAAGTCTCTGTATCATCAATTTTTCCAAACCTAGGCTCTTCATCTATTACAAAATCAACTGGAATCATTTGTGCATTATTTAAATGTTCCTCCCAATATGAAATCTCTTCCTTGAGATCATCAAATTGACTATATTCAATAAGTGCCTCAGCCCACTCTTTAAACGAAGTTGTCTTTCTAGGTAAAGTTAAGGTACCTGTCTCTTTAAGACTAAGATAATTTTGAACCAAATCTTCTAGTAAAATTCTCCATGAAATACCATCTACACAAAGGTGATGTACCGTAATCAATAACCGCCTACCTCGTCTACCCAATTCAAAAAGACCAGCTTTAATCAATAATTGACCTCTGACATTAAAACTAGATTTTAACTCCATACTCTTCTCCATAAGTTTCTGGTTTTGTTCTTCTACTGTTAAAGATGTTAAATCAAAGACTGGTATATCAAAATCATGCTCTAGATATTTATTCTGATAAAACATTTTTCCATTCGCATCATCAAGATTCAATCGTAATGCGTCATGCTGTTCAATCAATTTCTCAAAAGATTTTTGTAAAACTGACAACTTTACATCGCTCATCTTCAATAATATTGATTGATTCCAGTAGTCTGAATTCTCTAGTTTTTCATCAAAGAACCACTTCAAAATAGGAGTAAAAGGTATCTCACCATTTAAAATTCCTTGTTCCGCTTGAATCTCTTCAATTTCAGTTGTTACATGAAGAGCTAATTGACTAATCGTTTTGTAAGTAAAGATATCCTGCACTTGACAATTGATTTCTCTATTTTTTAAACGATTACTAACTTGGATAGCTTTAATGGAATCTCCGCCTAATTCAAAGAAATTATCGTGAATGCTCACTTTTTCTGAACCAAGAACTTCTCCCCAAATTTCAGCAAGAATCACTTCTTTTTCCGTTTCAGGAGCAACATATTCCACTCCTGTCTCCACATTGTTAAGAGGTTCAGGAAGTGCTTTTCGATCTACTTTTCCATTCGAAGTGAGTGGAATCTCCTCCAAATTGACAAATACCGTTGGCACCATATAATCAGGAAGAGATTTTAAAAGATGACTACGTAAATCTCCAACAGTCAAATCTTCATTCGCTACAAAATATGCAGCTAAATATTTACTTCCTGATTCATCGGTTCTTGCATCCACAACTCCATTCTTAATTTGAGGATGTTTTAATAAGGCTGACTCAATTTCACCAATCTCAATCCTAAACCCATGAATTTTAACCTGTGTATCGACACGCCCAAGATATTCAATCTTTCCATCAGAAAGATATCTTCCTAAATCACCAGATTTATACATTCGCTTACCAGCAATAAATGGATTAGAAAGGAATCTCTCTGCAGTCAGCTCAGGGCGATTTAGATAACCCCGGGCAACTCCATCTCCAGCAATATAAATTTCCCCTACTCCTCCTACTGCTACAGGTAAAAGATTTTTATCAAGTATATAAATCTGAGTGTTTTGAATCGGTTTTCCAATCAAAACTGAACTATACTTCTCTTCAGGGTTAAACTTATGTATGATACACCCTACAACTGTCTCCGTTGGGCCATATTCATTATGGATTTCTAATTTTCCATCAAAACTATCTATTACAACTCTCGACAAGTCTGCTTTTAATTCTTCCCCACCTAAGATAAATTTCTTTATAGAAGACTTGGAATGATTCTCATCCTTAATTAAAGAAAGATGTGCAGGTGTGAGCTTTACAACAGAAAGATCAGATATTTTCATAACCTCAGAGATTAAGTTGCCTCTTTCATTTTCAACCACATAAATTGTTCCACCTTTAATCAATGGTACAAAAGTACTTGTAACAGTCAGATCAAAAGAAAGTGATGAATAAAGAGGGAAGTTTGCATCACAATCTGAACAGTAATAGTTACCAGCCCACCAAACATAATTCATAAGCCCTCTATGTTCCACCATAACCCCTTTTGGCTTACCAGTAGAACCTGACGTATAAATGACATAACAAAGATTTTCAGGCGTTGCAAGGGGCTCTAAATTACTGATATCGCCTTCTGGATGAGAAATAAATATGTCTAAGTCGATAACCTCTCCGTAATGTAAATAATCTTCTGGAATTCTACTCTGAAGATGACTCTGAGTTAAAAGAATCTGACATTGTGCATCTTCTAACATAAATTTTTGGCGTTCTTCAGGATAGTCTGGGTCTATTGGCAGATAAGCACCCCCGGCTTTATGAACACCAAGAATTCCTACCAGCGTTTCTAAAGATCGTTCCATCATAATTCCAATCAAACTGTCAGGCATAGTACCTTTTTCTCTAAGTTTTCTTGCCAGTTGATTAGCTAGGCTGTTCAATTCATAATAAGTAAGTTTTCGCTCACCAAAGATCGCAGCTATTGCATCTGGAGTAAGCTTTACTTGCTTTTCAATCAGTTGATAAACACACTGATCCTCTGGGTAATCAGTCTTAGTATCATTCCATTTATAAATAATTTTTTCTATTTCATTTTTATCCATAAAATCAATCTCGGATAGAAGTTGATCTGGATTTTTTATTACTTGTTTCGTTATATTTAAAAAATGTCGTGTAATTTGTTCAATCTGCTCCTGATCAAAAGCATCAGTAGCATAATCAAAATCCAATTCTAGAGTTCCCATTTCCATTCTGTCATTAATATGTATTGTCAAAGAATTCTCTTCACATCCATTAAAGACCCAACCTAACTCAACAGGTGCATCACCAAAAGCCTGTTTAAATGAAGAATTTTGATATGATAACGAAATTTCAAATAACTTATTATTCCCTTTTTTTGCTAATTCCAAATCTTTCACCAAAAGATCAATTGGGTAACGCTGGTTTCGATAATATCGACTTTGATCTTTCAGTATTTTTTTCTGGAATTCTGCAAAAGTCATTTTATCATCTACATAGCCTCTAAAAGGCATGGTACTAATAAACATACCAATCATATCCTTTTGACGAGCAGACCGATTTAACACTGGAGTACCGATAATAATATCTGTGGCTCCAGTAATTCGATACATATATGTAAAGAGAGTAGTCATATAAAATGAATATACTGATATTCCAAACTGCTCTATGTAATTTTTCAATTGATCTGTTGTCATTTCATCTAGTAATAAGCTATATCTTTTCCCTTGTACTGATTGTGATTTTTTTAAAATGGGCGATAATGTAACAGCTTCTGGAATATTTTGAAAATTTTCAATCCAAAAATCTCGATTTTTCTGAAATCGTTTAGATATCTTATATTTTTTTTCATCCTCAATAAATTCCAAATATGAAGGTCTGGACAAATCATCCCCTTTATCTCCACCTGATGCCAACTTATAACAAGCATCTAACTCCTTTCCCAACAAGGAAAAAGTCCAACCATCACTGACAATATGATGACATTTTTGAAAATACATAAAATCATCATCAGCCAGTTTCAAAAGAGCACAGTAGATATTTTCCCCTTCAGGAAACAATTCTTTTACTTTCTCTTCCATCCATTGAAATGTTTTTAGCTCAGGATTTTCATCAGAACTAAAATCATAATAGGGTAAGGAGAACTCCTCCACACTCCTCAAATACTGTTTCGGTTCACCATTATCATCTACAATTCTTAATCTCATTCCTTCATTTCTCTCAAACATCTTTAAAAAAGCCTGTTCCATAATTATTGGATCAATTTCCCCTTTAATTCTCAAAAAACCACCAATATGAAATAATCCTGTTCCAGGGTTCATCTGTTCAGTGTACCAAATTCGCTTCTGTGGATGAGTTAGTGGAAACAATTTTTTTAATATTGGCTCACACCATTTGATCATTTCTATGCCCCCCCTGTTATCTGTCCTAATATACTACAATGTAGTATATTATTAAAATACGCCATAGTAGAGAAAAATCCTTCAATTTTATTACATTTAAATAATTTATTTATATTTACTATTATTCTCCCCAAATATAAACTATAAATTTAAAAGGTCTCTGGAGAAATCCTCCAGAGACTCCTCCAAACATTTTTTATAGTTCTTTTATCTTTTGAGTTAAGACCCCCACTTCTATAAGTGGGGGGAAATTGTTTTTAATCTTCAGTGGGGGTAGAATCCCCTACTGAAGCCCCGATGTTCAGCTTTAGCTGGACGAGTTCACTATATTTTTTAACCTAGTACTAGAGTTATCCTTAGGCTTTCTTATAAAGGCCATAAAACCTACAAACACTGTAAATACCATGAAAGTAATCACAACCCGCACTACACTTCCAACAAAATCACCTTGATAAAGAAAGGCTACATGATAAGAACCAATCATCTGAATTGGCAATGAAAGTGCAAAAACACCTATAAAAGCTCCAATCAAAGGAACTAAAATTACTTGTAAAATCAATCTAACTATACCTGGTCGTTTTGAAGTAAATACATATTTACCTTTTTTCATCCCAAGTAAAACTATTAACAACCAAATTAAAATTATTGCTATTATTCCCAAAGTAGCATAATTAGCTAAAGTCGCGTTTTTAGCATTCATTTCTGCACCAGTTAAATTAAATTGCCTTGGGTCAATCTCAAGAATGATATTTTTAAGATTATATCCAACGTAATGTGTCATCGGATGAGCTGAATTAGATAATAATGCAAAACCAAAGTTGTTTTCTGGGAATAAATAAACATGTGCTGTAAAATTTGGATTATCTCCCCCATGATGTACTATGTAAGTATCATTTACTGTTTGTAAATTCCATCCATATCCGTAGAAGTAATTCTCACCAATTTCAAATCCATTTGTTCGCATTTCAACAATACTATCTTTACTAAGAATAGTTTTTCCATTATAAGTTCCATCATTTAAAAGTCCGATCAAATAATTACCCATATCATTTGCAGTAGAATATAATCCTCCTGCTGCATTTTCTTGTTCTGGTAAATTATAATCAGAAACTTTAGGTTTAGCATATCGTACTATATGTCCTTTGGAGAAATTCTCTAGTTTGGAAACTTTGTCATAGTAACCAGTTTGAGCCATTTCTAAAGGTTCAAATATGTTTTGTTCCATGTACTCTGAAAATTTCATGCCTGTTAACTTCTCAGCTATTAAAGCCAACGTCCAATAGTTCATGTTAGAATATTGAAATCTAGTTCCAGGAGTTGAAGTTAACTCAATTGTGCTGAGGAGTTTTACCTGTTCTTCCAGATCATCAGCAGTACCATTTTCAATCTCAAGTCCATAGGCATTTGTCGGAATACCACTCGTATGTCTAATTAAATCCAACATTGTAATTTTATTAGAGTTTTCCTTGTCTTTAGATCTAAACCACGGTAAATATTTTGTTATTGGATCATTTAAATTTAATAATCCTTGATCACGCAATTGCATAATAGCAAGATTCGTAAATGCTTTAGAAACTGAAGCCAATCCTATAATAGTATCAGCATCTACTTTAACCTCAGTTCCCAATTCCTTAACCCCATATCCCTTACTGAAAAGAATTTTTCCATCATTAACTACCACAAGAGACATCCCAGGTACATTAAATCTTTCCATATCTTCAATTACTAAATTATCCATTTGCTCTAACTTTTCTTGATTCAAAAGATAATCTGCAAAAACACTACTTAAGTTAAATGAACAGATGATAAATAATACAATAAGACTAATATTAAAATATTTTTTCACTATAACTCCTCCTAATAATTTATAAAAAACCAACCATGCGAATAAACCTCCACATCCCCCCCATTTGTATAACGATATCTATAAAATTTGCGTTGTAAATAATACCTAAATAGTTTATTCTACAATAGAATATCATTTTTTTGCCATTTTGTCAAGATAACAATGAATTATCTTACCAACCTTTCACTAAACACTTTTAACTATAAATCCAAAGACCGATCCCTTCCCAAATTGGCTTCTTACGTAGACCTCTCCTCGATGTCTTTGGATAATCTCTTTTACAATCGCTAATCCTAATCCCGTTCCTTCTTCATCACCTCGAGTTCTAGCTTTATCTACTTTATAAAAACGATCCCAAATTTTTTCTAACTCTTCCTCCGGAATACCTGTTCCTTGATCCTCTATTTCTATATTGATCATTTTACTTTTATTTTCCTGAATAGCCCTAATCCAGATCTGTGAACCTGGTTCTGAGTGTTTGATAGCATTGCGGATCAGATTTATAAATACCTGTCCAATTCGATCAGGATCGCCCCAAACTTGAGGTAAGAAATCAGGTAATTCTATATTGACCTTTACGCCACCTTTTCGTAAAATCGGTCTCAAACTGCTTATTGTCCGTTGCACTAATTCATCCAAATCAAAAGCTATCATATTAAATTTTAAAATCCCGCTTTCAATCTGGGATAAACTCAATAACTCTGCAACTAATCGATTCATCCGATCTGTTTCATCCATTATTATATTACAATATTCTTGAGGCGAATTTTCATCTTCAAAAATCCCATCTCTAAGAGCCTTCACATACCCTCTTATAGAAGTCAGAGGGGTTTTTAACTCATGAGAAACATTAGCCACAAATTCTCGCTGTAATTGCAGATGTTTTCTAAGTTTTTTTACTAAAAAATTAAAATTCGATGCTAATTGACCAATTTCATCTTCCATCTTTACTTCAACCTCTACATCATAATTTCCATTTGCCATAGCTATTGAAGCTGAACCAATCTTTTGAATAGGTTTAGAGATAGAGCGTGAGAATTGAAAACTTAAAAAGACTGCCAATATCAAAACAAATATACCTATAAAAAAAAGAATTTGGCGTAATTCTTGAATCGTTCCTGAAATTCCTGCAATCGTATTATAAACAAATACTACTGCTACCACTTTTTCCTGAATTTCAATAGGAACAGCTACCATCATAACTGGTTCTTCTATATATTTTAATTTCCCTCGAAAGGTTATCACTTTACCTTGCAAAACTTGGGCAAAAGTTTCCCAATCAATCTGAAATCCTAGCAACTGTTCATTAGAATTGGTTACTAGAATATCCCCTTGACGGTCTGTTATCCAAAATTTTTGTTCAATTAGAGAGCCTGATGCTTGAATTTGATTCATAGCTAGATCAAAATAAAAACTTCCCAATAATGCAGACTGAGAAACAACCGCAACAATTCTCTGACCAATATTAATAAATTCCTGTTGTTTTGTTTGAAAATAATATTCTGTAAAAAAATATGTTAGGGAAAAACTAAGAAGAATAATAATTAGTAAAATAATAATTGTAAATCGAAACATCAATTTACTAAATATACTCTGATTCATTTATTTTCTACCTCAAATTTATAGCCTACGCCCCATACTGTTTTAATATAATCATCTCCTGCATCTCCAAATTTTTCTCGAAGACGATTAATATGACTATCTACTGTACGAATACCACCATAAAAATCATATCCCCAAATCTCATCTAATAAACTATCCCTTGGGAAAACCTGTCGATGATGTGATGCTAAAAACCAAAGTAATTCAAATTCTTTCGGAGATAATTTAATCTCCTCTCCTTCAAATTCTACCCGATACAGATTTCGAGAGATAACAAGTCTAGGAAATTGAAGTGTAGAAATCTCTTGTTGTCCATGCCGTCTAAAAACCGCTTTAACCTGAGCTACTAGCTCATCTGGATCAAAAGGTTTGGTTAAATAAATATCTCCACCTGTGTCTAATCCTCGAATTTTATCATCTTTTGTATCTTTTGCTGTAAGCATGATAATTGGCACATCTGATTCTCGCCGAAGTTGTTCACAAACTTCCCAACCATCCATAAAGGGTATCATAATATCCAAAATCACGAGATCAGGTCGTTCTTTTCGAAAAACTTCCAAAGCCTCAATGCCATCTTTGGCAAATACCACAGTAAATCCGGCATTTTTTAAATATATTTTTATTAATTTACATAGATTTTGATCATCATCTACAACCAATATTTTCATTTAAATGCCTCCTTTTGCTAATCATTACATCTCTTTTTCAAATTATAACCAAACATTACAACTCTGTCAAATAACATATTCTCAGTGAACTCGTTCAGCTAAAGCTGGACGAGTTCACTCTATATGTAGATGTTTCGGGAATGGCTTTAACAGCCTGTTCAAGGACATCCATTCCAAGAACAAGTCTTCCAGAACGTGAAGTCCCCTTCCTCTATAGGTGGGAGTTCAAATCTCCTTCTGAATAAAGAGGAGCAAAGATTTTTTCATCAATTTTATTTATTTACATTAATCAATAAGGTGAATAGGGTTTTTACAGTAGAGTCATTATATATGTATATTTTTTACTATTTTTAAACTTTGCGTAGACTATACATGCAGGAATTTAAATAATTCATGTAAAATATAAAAAGAAGAATAAAATAGAATTTTCATAAAAGCCACCCATTACGGGAGGCTTTTATTGTTCATCCCCCCACTTTTAAACGATCGCATAGGTGGGGGGATGAACAATTGAATAGATTTTTTTATGCAACGCTAATGAACTCAGATAAAAAATCCCCTACTTAAAAATAGGGGTATGGAGTAAGCTTTTCATGCAATTTTTTGATAGTCGTTTTCAATTCTTTCTTGTAATTCTTTTGGTAATGAAGATATAAATTTATTTATCTGCTCGTGTGAATAATGTATCTTCATAAGATCAACTATATCTTGAATTAATGTGTTCTCTACAATTGTTCTATCCCATTCGACTATTACTTTTCCTTTGACCTCTTCTTCAACTCTCATTAACTTCATGTCAAAATTATAAACATATCGCATTGTTACTTCTTCATCATCATAAAACAGTAACTCTCCAATAATCATACCATCTTTTTTTGTATACGAAATTTTTTCATAATCTTTTAAAAAAATATTATTCGCTAAATCATTGGGTTGCACCCCATCTGAAAGCATAATGCCAATAAGCCTGTCCAATTTAAATTTAATTTCCCTGTTAAAATTCATTATAACATCCTCCTTATTTCATTGATAACCTCATTCATATATTTTTGAGAATTCCTGAGTTCCTCGGGTTCTCTTTTTTTAACTGATCCAAATCTTCTAGATACCTTTAAATTTATATACCTAACTATAATACCATCATTCGTTGTCTTCGGGGATAAATTAAATATAAATTTCCTAAATATATTATACAAGTCATGTCCTTTTGGGTCAATTCCTTTTTCGGTTAGAATATCTTGTGTAGCATCATTAGCATTAGTATATAATATTTTTCTTATTTGTTTTCTAGCCAACTCTGGTCTCTTTGAATATAATAAATCATCAAATTCTTCTTTTTTCGCAAAAGTATATTCTTTCTTTAAAGTTTTTCTAATTTGCTCTAAGATATCATCATTATATCCCATGCTTTTTCTTAACTTATCAATTTCTTCATTTATACTTTTTTCGATATTATTTCGAGCTTCCGTAAAAAGCTCATTAAAGTCAATCGTTGGTAAGAACGAATCTAATGAATCAATAAAGTAATCATCGCTCTTAATATCAGCATATAATAATGCTCTTTCTTGATATTCTCTCTCGGTAAAAGTATAAACACGAGAAATTCTTTTCTTACCTTTTTCCACTTCATCCTGAAAATACTTCCAAATAGTATTTAACCCAGTTTCTTCATGGTATATCACTATGGCATTATTATCAATTGCAAAATCAGTGATTTCATTTTCCGGAATCGCACGCAAAACTCTTCCTACTACTTGAGCGAACGCATTTAAACTTCGATAAGGTCTAAATAATGATAGAACTGTTAAGTACTTATGATCATAACCTTCCATAAGCATATTAACAGAAACCACAACTTCACATTGATGATTATCTATTTTTCGAAATTTATCTTCCAATTCTTCAGGAGACATTCGGCTATGAACTTTTATAACACTTTTATTCCTACTTTCATACCATTCAGCAAGATCATCAGCATGGTTTATATTACAAGCTACCGCTAAAATTTTATGTGGAACGTCAGGAGATAGTTCTTTTAATTCACCTAACTGTTTTATACTCTCATCAATGACATCCAAAGAACACTCCTTCGATAATGCTACAGATCTTTCAACCCATTCTTGATCTTTTAATTGTAATACTTCTTCGATAGTATACGATTTAGGATCACCAGGTATTGTAAATATTAGTTCGGTATTATTTACCGTTATTTTTCTCAACCACTTAATATATTGTAATTGCATAGCTTCAGAAAGAGAGGTATTATGTATTTCTTCGCCAGGTAACGCCTTAGCATCTCCACGATATGGTGTACCTGTTACATGAAGAACTTTAGCATCATTAAAATAGTTTAACGCATCTTGCCAAGTTTTAGCTACAGAGTGGTGAGCCTCATCAACAATAATCATGTCAAAAAAATCTGATGGAACTCGATTTAATAAAGAGTTAGACTTGTTTTTATATAACTTATGAACGTTTGCAATTACAAAGTGACAGCTTTCTAAACTAGAATCTAACATATCTGATTCATATTCTTCGACAATTGGAATTTCTTCTGGATCAAATATTACATCATAATTTAGCCAAAAATTATCATCTAAAGGGTGCAACGATTTCACAACACTTTGCTTTGTTACTAGTCCAGGAGTAATCACTAAAACTCTTCCTGCACATACACCAAATGGAGCAATAGATATTAATCCACTTTTTCCTGTACCTGTAGGTAAAACAACTAGCGCTTCACCCTTCTTTTCTTTTTCAAAATAACCTTTGATCTTTAAATGCGCTTCGATTTGTGGCTCTCTTAATTTTTTATTGAATTCAATATTCGGAACTACATCCATAAAATAAGACACTACAAAAACACCTCCTAAGTTAACTACAATATATATATATTTATTCGTCCCAACAAATCCAGGAGCGAATTAACAAAGGTGAAATTACACACTGTTGGCTAGAAGTATATGACCGTCCCAGATATGGTGAGCTATGAGGATATGATGAGATGGGTTGAATCTAAATTAGAGTGAACTACCCTCCACCTACTCTTCGTTAAATGTGGGGGGCTTCTTGCTTCAACGATCATAGCCTACAAATAGTGTAGGTCTACGATCTCCACAAGCGTAACTTCGGGGTGAACCAACCCTAGATGGTCGTAGAATTGCAATTGGTGAGTATTAGTCACCTCGATCAATGCAATTCACTATAGCATTGATACCTAGAATATTTTACACAAACAAGGATTCGTGTCTGCAATCTTATATATCCTCTTGTCAATGATCTGAATATATTTTACCAAAAGACAAAACAAAAGTCAAGACCTTGCCAATTCATCCTCCACCTACAGAGAAAAAAAGACTTCTTAACAAGTTACGTTAAAAAAATAACTACTTTTGAAAACTACGAACTAATTGTAAATTGTCATCTGATCCCTAGTCTAAGTTATATAAAATTGACTCCTTCCTCTTAACTTAGTATAATGGAAATAAGTAAGGAGGGTGCCCATGAAAGAGAATGAATACAATATATACTCTCAGTCTAATATAGAAGAAGAATATAAATTGCGAACAAATCCAAAACATCGCAAAAAATATGGACAAATTTTCACACCTTTAAAAATTGCGAATTTTATGACCAAATGGATTATCACTAAAATAAGCCAGGGTAAATTATTAGATCCAGCTTTAGGCTTAGGAATCTTTTTCCGTCAATTACTCCAATTAGATTCTCCGTTCACGCATGATCTAAACTATCAATTGAAAGGGTATGAGCTTGATCCTAGATTGGTTAAAATTATTGAAGAAGTATTCGCTTCACTTCCCTTAACCCTTTCTTGCTACAGTCAAGATTTTCTTCTGGCAGATATTACAGAACAATTTGATGGAATTATCTGTAATCCACCATATATTCATTTTCAAGACTATAAACAAAGTCTTCCACTTATCAAGAAATTTAATGAGCAGTATGATTTAAAACTGAATGGATTTTCTAATATCTATTCACTTTTTTTAATCAAATCTTTAAACTTACTTAAACCAGGCGGAAGAGCCGCTTTTATCATCCCCTCTGAATTTCTAAATGCTGATTATGGAGTAAGTATTAAAAATTTTTTTTTAAAAAGTAAACTCTTAAGCCATATGATTATCTTCGATCCTTCTTTTCAAGTTTTTGAAGGATTTTTAACAACTTCCGTTATCCTTTTATTCGAACATAAAAAAAATGATTATCTCCATTTTTATAATGTAAAAGATATGAAAGAATTAGAAGAAGTAGAGAAACATCTACTTTATAATAACAGCAAAATTGATTTAAATCCAAAAATATATACTTACGATCAATTAAATCCAACAATTAAATGGAAACATTATTATAAAGATTTAAAGATCAATCTTCATTTAGAAAGCAAACAAAACCTAATTCCTTTCCACAAATTCGCGAAAGTGCGTCGTGGAATTGCCACAGGTGCAAACGATTTTTTTACTTTTTCAAAAGAAAAAGCAATTGAATATAAAATTTCTCCAAAATACCTTACACCATGTTTAACCAGAGCATCACAAATTCAACACCATATTTTCGATCAGAAAGAATTCCAGTCATTAATTGATGATAATAAAAAAGTATTTCTCTTAAACCTTCACCATTTCAACCTTGATGAAATTGATAATAATCTACGTAATTATATCCATTATGGAGAAAAACAAAGATACCATACTAGATATCTAACTAAAAACCGCTATCCTTGGTATTCAATCGAACCACTAAGCTCTGCCGATCTTCTAGTCAAAACCTTCAGTAGAGATCATGTGGTCTTTATCCAAAACAATACACCAGCTCTTAATTTAACTTGTTTTCATGGAGTTTATCTAAACTCTCTAGGAAACCAATATAAAAATATTATTTTCTTATATCTGATTACTGATCTAGCAAAAGAAATTTTTGAAGGTCAAAAAAGAGATTATTGTAGTGGTTTAGGAAAATTCGAGCCAAATGATATCAAACAAGCAAAAGTTTTAGATTTTACACTCATTGCACCAAAAGATCTAGCTATCTTAAACCACCTTTATCAACTATATGTGCAATATGAGAAGACAAGCACACTAAAAGCAGCAGAAATCATTCAACAAATCGAAAAAATCTTCATTAAATATTGGTAAAAAAAGCTGCGATCACTTGATCACAGCTTTTGTACAATTCATCTCACAATTAATGGAGTTTTCAATAATTCTTTATTCAAATACATCAACTGACCATCTTTATAAATTGCAATAATCTCTTGTTTGTCAGCGGCGGTTAAAACCTCATAACCGTCATTTCTTTTCTTCAAAGCATACCAACAGCAAGAACAATGCATTGCCTTAGAAAAATATTTCAAAACCAAATTTCCTCGTGTTATGACTTCTTGGTACATGAGAGGACAATCCATATTTCCACCTCCTACACGAATATAGTCCTATTTTACCCGCAATCAATAGGACTATTGACCTATTTTTAATATTCTACACGCTTTTCATTTTTCCTTCTTTTTTGAATTAATTTACTTTCCTATTTTTTTTAAAAAGAAGGAAAAAGCATTTCAATATCCAATATATATAGTATAATGTTAAATAAATTCAAATTGCAAGGAGGTCTATTAAATGAAAAAAACAAGAATGTTGATCAGCGTATTCGTTATTTTACTGGTCATAAGTGGATGTAGTTCTATACCGCAATTTTTACCTAGCGGTGATCTGACAGGTACAGTTACTAACAAAGTTGATTCAATGCCTATTATTGGTGCACTTGTTGAAATTAAAGACTCATCATACACCGCACAAACAAATTCTAACGGAAATTTTACTTTTAAAGATCTAACACCTGGAAGTTATACAGTAATTGTTACTAAAGAAGGTTATGAAAACACTACAGAGATAGTTTCTGTCCGAGCTGATGATATCACATCAGTTTCAATAAAACTACAACCAATTGCATCTCAAGTATCAAAGGGTAATCTAAGTGGTGAAGTTTTTTATAAAAATACCCAAAACCCTATTGAAGATGTAACTATTACTATTGATGGTACTAATTTCGTAACCACAACCGACTTAATGGGTGAATTTAGCTTCAATGACTTAGAGTATGGTACATATACTCTTATTGCTTCCAAACCTGATTATGTACTAGCTCAAATAGATGTTACTATCGATTCTGAAACTCAAACTGTAATTGTTGAATTAGTAAATGAACTAAATGCAGCAGAGTTACTGGTCAGTGATTTTAAAACCAGTATGTATCGAATGGGAACCATTTATACTGAAGAAAGCAGTATTGTTCAAGGTCACTTTGAAGACGAAATGATTCCATTCTTCGAAGAAATAGGACCTTATATGATAGATGTAGAAAATGGATTATATCATCTAGACGTTACATGGGAAGACCCTGGCGAGTATAATTCCTACTATAACGAATGGGACTATTTAGATTATGAACTGATTGAAAAAGGAGATCCAAATGCTGATAACTGGACATGGATTGTTCATGACGACGAAAACGGTATAACGGTTACCATTTCTACACCTAACAACGACCAGATGGCCACTCTAAACGAAGATGAAACTGAAATGACAGTAGATCTAACAAATGCTACTTTTGAATATAGTATAGTATCAGAAGAACACCCTGATACAATCTATGCTGCAACACTCAACATAGGTAATGAAAATGTTAAAACATTTACAGTTTATTTTGAAGATGAAGTTTATGATGAAGAATCTGGCGAATATATTGAAACCACATATACCTATCATTATATAATACCAACTGGGCCAACAGCTGAGATCAATTGCGAAATTGATTTAAACTCTGAAGATGAAATTGACGAAATCATGATTGAAGCTACTTTTGATGTACCATCTCTCTCTGATAATTTAGAATTAGTTCTTGATGGTACCTTAACCACACCTGTATTTACCTTTGAAGGAACATTAAACTTTGAAATGGAAATTCCAAACGATGAATTCTTTGTTGATGAACCAAACCCATTTACAATTTTCTGTAATGGTCTTTTATCCACTGAGGAATATACCGTCAATGGCAATATTTTAGCTGCATTTGAATTCATTGAGATTATAGAAGAATATTATGGCGAAACATATGTCAACATTGAAATTGTCCCTTCTTATATTGAAATTAATGGAGCCTATGAATCAGATACTACTTATTTTAAAGGAATGTTATCTTACAAATGTACAGATCTAAATTCCTGGATTGATAGTAATTTCCCAGACGGTGTCTTCACCGTTTCAGGTTCACTAAATCATATTAATGTCGATCAGTATGATTTAAATGTAACCATCATCCCTACTGAATATAATGTTCTCATCGAATTTGATTTTTCAAAGGACTATTTTAGTTTAAAAGGCAAAGTAAGCTATGATGACATGGATGGAATAACTTATATTAACTTCGAAGATCATAGAGGGACTACATTTGATGTAGCAATTACAAATTCTGAAGAAGAATTTATAGGTACTATTACCGATTCTGAAAACAACGTCTGTGCACAGGTTAAACTTGTAGACAACATGGATGCTTTAATGATTATCTATTCAGATAGTGGTAACTACGAATATATTCCTTTAAATCCATTAGAATATCTACCAGGTTTATAAAAAATAATTTCTCTTAAAGAGGATAACTATTGTTATCCTCTTTTAACTTTAGGAGTGATGTTATTGAATGTTATCTCAAAAATATTTATTATAATTATATTACTTTTCTTCTTCTCCTTTACAACCATACATGCCAGTGAAATATGGTTTGAATATAATCTGAATAATTCTGGTCAGTTTTTAACTAAAGTTAGTACAAAATGCTATATTCCTATTGCATTTCCTTCTGAACCTGGCACTATATATACTGTTGCCTCAAAAAAAATATTATTCAATGATGAATTTTTGCACACAGGTTATCAAAAACAGAATATTCACCAATTCAATTACAACCAAAACGCTGCTGAAGTTCTATATTACATTTTAAAAGAAGAAACTCTCCCAAAACAATATAGCTCCATTAACGCCAATTATATTACTTATACCCGTGAAGATTTAATCATAGATATAAATTTTCCCTATAAGAAATGGAACATTAAAACTGGCTGTCGACTAATCAAAGGAAGTAATTTATTTAGCACTGATATCCATGATGGCATTGCTAGAAACTCTAAAAACTCCCTATTTAGTTATGATTTTAATAGTTATCAGACTATATGGGAAAGTTATAAACAGGATATCGGATACGGATTTGGATATTACTTTTCAATGAACTATCAATTTACTGATACTTTATCTTTCTCTCTTTCAGGAGATGATTTAGCAAGTAAGATAGTCTGGAGTGAAGGAATCGATGAATATCGTGGGATTATAGATTTAGATATCGTCAAATCAGATAACAACGGTATTACCTATGTGGAATCTCCATTCAGGGGAAGTTACTTTAATGAAAATAGCTCCTTTAATCTTAGGCTATCCCCACTCTGGCGTGGTGAAATTCAATATAAGTCAGAGCGTTATCAACTCAAAAACTGGATTCAATACCACAATTCCTGGAAACTAGGAATCAAAGCCAGCATAGCATTAAATCAACTCCCTGACTTATCATTAGGTGTACTTTACCAAGCTAACTCTTTAACTTATCTACTAGGATTTACAACACCTTATATTAAAGCAGAATTAGCAATGGACTCTTTTAAGAAAGGTAAAACAACAAATTTTATGTTAAATATTCAAACACATTTGTTTTAAAGATTTTAAATAAAAAACCACTTAAATTAAGTGGTTTTTTATTTATCTTCAAGAATACTATTGACCCAAAGACTGTTTGGAAAAATCTCTAAAGCCTTATCTACATATTGTTTTGTAAAATTATTTAAATTTTTCTTTTTATATGCAAATCCAAGCCATCCAAATGCAAGGAAACGTTCATAATAGTCTTCACTAAGTAAAGCTTTATTCAATCCCTCAATAACCTTATCAATATCTCCACCTACACTTTTTGGAGTATATATATAAAACATTGATAATGCAATCTGAGCTTTATAATTCTTTGAATCTAACTCAATTGCTTTTTTTGATAATTCTTTGGTCTTTGAAGAATTCTTCATGCGATAGAATACACTCTTATATTTCATTAATTTTATATAAGTTACGCCCAAAAGCCGAACGCTATCACTATCATTTTCATTATACTCAAGAGCTTTTTTTATTAATTTTTGGCTTTCTGAATATCTTTTCTCTGCTATCTTCTTATCTTCTCTTGTCTCTGCCATCTCTCCTAATAGTAAATATATCTGCGCTTGCCAATAGTATTTTTCTAACCCTTCTTCGATTTCAACAAAGATAGCTTCACTCTCTTTTAAAATGTTTTCAATTTCTAAATAGTCATTCTCATTATTGTAATATAAATCTCTACTCTGAATATATAATTGTTTACCTTTTTCAATCATTTGATCAGTTGCCTTTACCTGATTAGGTAAAGTTACTAACATAATAAACATAAATAACATTATTAAAATACCAAAAAAACTTTTTCTCTTCATATAGAACTCCTCCCTTTAATTTGTTTACTAGTACGAAGCAAAAAAGAACCACTCTCATAATGAGTGGCTCAAGTTCTTATTTATCTTTTGAGTTAAGACCCCCACTTCTATAAGTGGTGGAAATTGTTTTTAATCTTCAGTGGGGGTAGAATCCCCTACTGAAGCCCCGATGTTCAGCTTTAGCTGGACGAGTTCACTAATGTTTAAAATGCCTCATCCCAGTAAAGACCATAGCCATCCCATGTTCATCACAGGCTTCAATAACCTCTTTATCACGGATAGAACCACCTGGCTGAATCATCATAACAATATCTGCTTTTGCAGCCTGATCTACACCATCACGGAATGGGAAGAAGGCATCTGAAGCAGCAACTGCACCTTTAACACGTTCACCTGCTTTTTTGACGGAAATATCCATCGAATCAACACGACTCATCTGTCCTGCACCAACACCTACAATCATACCATCTTTTGCTAATACAATTGCATTGGATTTAACATGCTTGCAAACCATCCAGGCTAACCGTGCATCTATCATCTGTTGTTCAGTTGGCTGTACTTTTGTCACAACTTTTAGTTCATCCTCATTAAGATCTTCAATATCCAGATCCTGAATCAAAAGCCCACCTTGAATCCTTTTAAAATCCCAGAGTGGCGAATTAGTTGGCAGTTCAGGATAAGTTAACAACTCACCAACCTCTAAAATCCGTACATTCTTCCAGCGATCTTTTAACATCTCTAAAGCTTCTTCATCATATGCAGGAGCTAAAGTAACTTCAATAAATTTGTTTCCACTAGTCATAATTTTTGCTGTTTCTACATCAATAGGACGATTCACAGCAACAATGGAACCATATGCAGATAATGGATCACCAGCGTATGCTTTATCATATGCTTCTGCTAAAGTTTCACCAACAGCTGCTCCACATGGATTAGCATGTTTAATTACTACTGCTGCAGGTTCTGTGAACTCACGAACTAATTCTAATGCACCATTAGCATCGTTTAAGTTATTATAAGAAAGTGCTTTACCATGCAGTTGTTTTGCAGTGCTAACAGAATTAAAAGTAGGAGTACCTAATTCCCGATAAAATGCTGCTTTCTGATGTGGATTTTCACCATATCTTAAATCCATCACTTTTTCTAAACGAACTTGTACTCGTTCAGGGAAGGATTCTTCTGTTTCACCTTTCAATTGCTCAACAAAATATTGATCAATCATTGAGTCATAGTTTGCAGTATGATTAAAAGCTTTTGCTGCTAATCTCATACGGGTAGCAAAACTTAACTCACTAGATTCTTTCAGTTCATCTAAAATACCAGTATAATCAGCTTGGTCTACAACTACAGCTACATCCTTAAAACTTTTAGCTGCTGCTCTGATCATGGTTGGACCACCAATGTCAATATTTTCTAAAGCTACATCCAGAGTAACATCTTTTTTCGCAATAGTTTCAGCAAAAGGATATAGGTTAACGACAACCATGTCAATAGTTTTAATATCAAGGTCAGCAAGTTCTTTTAAATCATTTGGATTAGAACGACGAGCAAGGATACCACCATGTACATTAGGATGAAGGGTTTTTACTCGACCATCCATCATTTCAGGAAAACGAGTGACTTCTGAAATTGGTATAATCTCTAAACCTGATTCTTTCAATTTTCTCGCTGTACCACCTGTGGAAATGATCTCAAAGCCTAATTCTTGAATCCCTTTCGCAAACTCCACTATTCCTTCTTTATTCGATACACTGATCAACGCACGTTTCATTACAAACACTCCCCCTTTTCAAGGATCGATACTTTTCTTCCATCTAACTTTAAACGTCCTTCTTGATATAGACGAACAGCTTCAAGGTATATTCTATGTTCTTCTTTTAAGATTCTTTTCGCCAGTTCATCTCTCGTATCACCTTCTAGAAGGGGAACAGATGCCTGGATGATGATTGGCCCTGTATCCATCCCTTCATCTACAAAATGAACTGTACATCCTGTTACCTTCGCTCCATATCCTAAAGCCTGTTTCTGAGCATCTAGGCCCGGAAAAGCTGGTAGAAGTGATGGGTGTATATTCATCACTCGATCAGAAAAATGTTTTAAAAATGTAGAAGATAATATTCTCATAAAACCAGCTAATAAAACTAAATCTGCTCCAGAATCTTTAATAATCTCGATTAATTTTTCTTCATAATCTTTTTTAGAAGCAAATTCCTTTGGACTAATATATGAAATTGGTACCCCGGCTCCTTTAGCGCGAGTAAACGCATAAGATCCAGATTTATCACTTATAACACGAACAATTTTAGCATTAAGTTCACCATCTCGAATCGCATCAATAAAAGCTTGCAAATTAGTTCCACTTCCTGAAGCAAAAACCGCTAAGCGAATAGGATCAGATGTTATAGAATAATGCATTCAGCTTCGCCTACCTTTCGTTCGGTAACTTCGCCGATAAGATAGCTCTCTTCTCCCATCTCGCGTAACATAGCTTGAATATTTTCAACTTCTTCAGACTTCACAACCAGAATCATGCCTATTCCCTGATTAAAAGTGCGATACATCTCGTTTGATTCAACGCCTTCTTTTTCAATAAGCTCAAAAATTGCAAGTTTAGGCCATGTGCCTTCAGTGATTTCTGCTTTCAAGTCACTTGATAAAACACGTGGTATATTTTCTAAAAATCCACCACCAGTAATATGTGCGATTCCACCAATGTTGAATTTTTCAAGTAATGTGATCACTGGTTTTACATAAATCCTTGTTGGAGTTAAAAGCACTTCACCTAAAGGGGCCTCCAGACCAGGTAAAGTTTCATTCCAATCAAAACCCCGCTCTTTAGCGAAAATTTTGCGAACCAAAGAATAACCATTACTATGAATACCAGAGCTTGGTAAACCAATTATTTTATCACCAGCTTTAATCGTTTCCCCAGTAATCATCTTTTTACGATCTACAATTCCAACTACAAAGCCAGCCATATCATACTCACCTGATTGATAAAGATCAGGCATCTCTGCTGTCTCTCCACCAATTAATGCACACTCAGCTTGAGTACAACCTTCAACAATACCACTAACTAATTCTTCTACCTTTTCAGGTTCTACTTTACTTACTGCCAAATAATCAAGAAAAAAGAGTGGTTTTGCACCTTGAGCTAAAACATCGTTAACACACATTGCCACAAGATCAATTCCAACAGAATCATGGCAATCCAAATCAATAGCAATTTTAAGTTTGGTCCCAACTCCATCAGTCCCAGAAACCAAAACTGGTTCTTCCATACCCTTCACATCAAGACCAAAAAGCCCACCAAAGCCCCCCAACCCTGCTAATACAGCAGGGTTATGGGTACTTGCTACCATTCCTTTGATCCGTTCAACTGCCTCATTTCCCGCATCTATATCTACACCAGCATTACGATAAGTGAAATCAGCCATTACATTTCCTCCTTTCTTCAAGGGAAAATTTACCCAATCCTTCACCTACTGGATATTTACCATCAAAACACGCAGAACAAAAACCTAAACCTGTATTTTTCAAAGCATCCAATAAACCATCCAAACTCAAATAAGTTAAAGAATCTGCACCGATATACTCAGTAATCTCTTTTATATCCATCCGGCTTGCAATCAATTCCTGCCGATTAGAAGTATCTAAACCATAGTAACAAGAATGAGTTACAGGAGGTGAACTAACACCGAAATGCACCTCTTTAGCACCCTTCTCTCGAAGCATCCGAATAATCTGTTTACTGGTTGTACCTCGAACTATAGAATCATCAATTAAAAGAACTCTTTTTCCTTTAACCAAATCATAGATCGGACTCAATTTTAATCTAACCTTTAGATCACGGATCTCTGGTTCTGGAGAAATAAAGGTTCGCCCTACATAACGATTTTTGATAAATCCCCATTCAAAAGGAAGATCTTTTTCTTCAGAAAATCCAAGAGCTGCTGAAATTCCTGAATCTGGTACAGGTACAACTATATCTACATCTTCAGACATTTCTCTTGCTAAAGCCCGTCCCATCTCCATCCGGGCCAGATGAACATTCTGCCCACCAATATTACTATCTGGCCGAGCAAAATAAATAAACTCAAAGATACAGAAAGCTAAGGAACCCTCTGCATATTGCACAGAACGAATACCCTCATCGTTAATCACAACCATCTCACCAGGCCGTATATCTCGTACATACTCTGCACCAATAATGTCAAGTGCACAGGTTTCTGACGCTAATACATAACTATCTCCTAATTTGCCTAGAGAAAGAGGGCGAATTCCATATGGATCACGAATTCCATATAAACTATCCTCTGTGAGTAATACCAGACTAAAAGCCCCCTTGATCTGATTCAAACTTTCTACAAGAGATGCTTCAAACTCTTTCTCACGAGAACGAGCAATCAAATGTGGAACTACTTCTGTATCTAAAGTTGTATGAAAGATTGACCCATCTTCTTCTAAACGTTTTCTAATTTCATGGCCATTAATCAAATTTCCATTATGAGCCAGAGATAAATTACCTTTCGCCAATCTCACTAATAAAGGTTGAGAATTTAACAAAGTACTTGTACCTGTCGTTGAATAACGAACATGACCGATTGCACTAGTACCTTCTAAAATTTTAAGATTTTCTTCATTAAATACAGATGTGACTAACCCCATACCTCTATATATAGAGAGCTCGCCATCTTTCAGGGCAGTGATTCCTGCGCTCTCCTGTCCCCGATGTTGTAAAGCATGAAGTCCAAAATAAGTTAATTGAGCAGCATTTTTTTGATTATAGATTCCAAATACTCCACACTCTTCTTTTATTTTTGGCTCATAATACATGAAATTGCCTCCTGCCATTTAAGCTTAAGATCAGCTACATTTGAGCAAATATAATCATTAATCTTTAATTGATCTCCTTCAACATGACCTAAACGCTTAACAGGAACATTATTAGATGAACAAATTGTCATCAGCATATCTAAATTTTTCTCTTCTATAGTAACAATAATTCGAGATTGGGATTCACCAAAGAGCAAAGCATCTGGACGAATTTCATTAGCTTCTATCTCAATCACAGCCCCTAACCCATTCTCAAAAGTAGATTCAGCTAAAGAAACTGCCAATCCACCTTCAGCACAGTCATGAGCAGATTTAACAATCTTTGCATTTATAGCTTCAAGTACAGATTGTTGTACAGCCTTTTCCAAATTCAAATCTAACTCAGGTACCTGACCTGTTTCTAAACCATGAGCCAAAGCTAGGTACTCACTTCCGCCTAACTCTTCTTTATTTTCACCAATCAAGAAGATGATATCTCCTTTATCTTTAAAACTCATCGTTACAGCATCCTCGATATCTTCAAGCAAACCAACCATACCGATAATTGGAGTTGGATAGATTGCTAAACCAGAATGTTCATTATAAAAACTCACATTACCGCCTGTAACTGGAGTGCTCAATGCCAAACATGCTTCTCTCATTCCTGCAATAGATTCTTTAAACTGATAGAACATCTCTGGCTTCTCTGGGTTACCAAAATTCAAACCATCGGTAATCGCTAACGGCTTACCACCACTACAAACTACATTTCGAGCAGCCTCAGCTACAGCAATCGCTGTACCCCGACGTGGATTAAGATAACAATATCGACTATTACAGTCTGTTGTCACGGCAAGGCCTCGATTTGTGCCTTCCACCCGAACAACTGCTGCATCAGAACCAGGTAATACAACCGTATTGCTTCTTACCATGTGGTCATATTGTTCGTAAACCCATGCTTTATTAGCCAAATTTGGACTCTTTAATAATTTAACGAGAATTTCGTTATATTCATCTTCCGCTGGAACTGGAATTTGAGTTATATCAAAACTTTCTGCATCAGCTAAATAAGCTGGACGTTCACTCGCCGGATGATATACAGGAGCATCATCAGCTAAACTTGAAGCTGGTACTTGAGCTACAATTTTACCATTTTCCTTGATAGTTAAGTTTCCATCTTCATTTACCTGGCCTACTACTACGGCATTCAAACCCCAACGTTCAAAGATAGCTTTAACTTCATCTTCGTGACCCTTTTTAGGAACAACCAGCATTCTTTCTTGAGATTCAGATAACATAAAATCATATGGTGTCATATCATTTTCTCTAGCTGGAACTAATGCTACATCTATTTCAATACCAGTACCTGCTCGACTTGCCATCTCACAAGAAGAGCTAGCCAAACCTGCAGCTCCCATATCTTGAATACCGACAACTGCATCAGTTTTATATAATTCCAAACAAGCTTCCATCAAGAGTTTTTCCATAAATGGATCTCCGACCTGAACAGATGGACGTTTTTCTTCAGATGCTTCACTTAATTCCTCAGAAGCAAAACTAGCACCCTTAATTCCATCTCGACCAGTTGATGCTCCTACAACCATAACTGGATTACCAACTCCCGATGCAGAACCTGTAACAATATCCTCTACAGGCATAACACCAAGACACATAGCGTTAACCAATGGGTTACCCTGATAACTACTATTAAAATAAGTTTCTCCACCTACAGTTGGAATACCAAGACAATTACCATAATCTCCAATCCCCGCTACAACACCTTCAAAAATATAACGCACATGTTCATCATCAAGTGTACCAAAGCGCAAAGAATTTAAAAGAGCAATAGGACGTGCACCCATGGTGAAGACATCACGAACAATTCCTCCTACACCAGTTGCAGCACCTTGATAAGGTTCAATGGCTGATGGATGATTATGACTTTCAATTTTAAAAGTTGCTGCCATTCCATCACCAATATCGATAATTCCAGCGTTTTCTCCAGGACCTTGAAGCACATATTCCCCTTTAGTTGGAAGAGTTTTTAATTGAGCTTTAGAATGTTTATAACTACAATGTTCTGACCACATTACACCATATAAAGCCAGTTCTAATTCATTAGGTTCCCGATTCAAAATATCGAGAATCCGTTGATATTCATCATATTTTAAACCATTAACGGCTAATTTTTCTTTTAGCTCTGCTGTAAGCATGGAACTTCCCCCTCTCCAGCACGTGCTGCAATAATTGAAGCAAAGATTTTACGGCCATCCACACATCCGTTCCCTAAACGGCCATCAACAGCCCGCTCAGGATGAGGCATTAAACCAAAAACATTTTTCTTCTCATTAGCTATACCTGCAATATTAGAAACCGAACCATTCGGGTTTGCATCTTCTGTTACTTCACCTTCTAAAGTCGAATAACGAAGAAGAATTTGACCATTAGCTTCCATTCGAGCGATACTTTCAGAGTCATTATAATAATTACCTTCACCATGAGCGATTGGTAAAACAATCACTTCACCCTTTTTCATCTGATTGGTAAAAGGTGTGTCAACATTTTCTATTCTTAAAGTACTATAATTACATCTAAACTTCAAACTATTATTCTTCTGCATAGCCCCTGGCAAAAGACCTGCTTCTAATAAAATCTGAAAACCATTACAGATTCCAATTACCAGGCCACCTTGCTCAGCAAACTTTTTAACTTCTTCCATCATTATGGCAAACCGAGCAATTGCTCCCGCTCTCAAATAATCTCCATAAGAAAAACCTCCAGGAATAATAACACAATCAAAATCATCCAGAGAACGTTTATCGCCGTGCCAGAAATATTCAGCAGTATGTCCTAATAATTCTACAGCATATTTACAATCATGATCACAATTAGAACCAGGAAAAACAATGATTCCAAACCGCATCTTTATTCCCCCTCTACAGGAAAGATTTCATATATATAATCTTCAATTATTGGATTAGTTAAAAGACGTTTACTCATCTCTTCCACATATTCTTCTACTTTTTTTCTATCATCCATTTTAACGATAAATTCCATGAATTTACCCATTTCTAAACCTTCAACTTTAGAATAACCCAAAGCAGCTAAGCCATTAGTCACAGCAGCACTCTGAGGATTTAAAATACCTTTACGTGGCATAACTTTTAATTCCACTCGAAACATGAAAATTTCCTCCCTTTTTATTATCAATATTTATTTAACTACCCTGTACCCGGTTTAAAATTTCTTGATAAGCCTCTTCAACATTACCTAAATCACGACGGAACCGATCTTTATCTAAGCGTTCACCAGTTTCTTTGTCCCAAAGACGGCAAGTATCTGGAGAAATCTCATCTGCTAAAATCACTTTACCCTCAGGAGTCCTGCCAAATTCCAATTTATAATCTATTAAATCAATACCCATTTTCCCGAAATATTCAATGAGTAAGTCGTTAATCTTTAAGGCTTCTACTTTTAAAAATTCTACCTCTTCTGGTGAAGCCAATTTTAAAAGTTGAATATGATCTTCAGTAATCAATGGATCTCCTAAATCGTCATCTTTATAATAAAATTCTACTAATGGAGTCTCCATACGAATACCTTCATCAATACCCAAACGTTTGCACAAACTACCAGTTGTCACATTTCGTACAACTACTTCTACAAGAATAATCTTGACTTCTTTAACCAACATTTCAGTCTCGTTAATCAACTCAACGAAATGATTTACAATCCCAGCTTGTTTAAGCATCTTAAAGATAGTAGCTGAAATCAGGTTGTTATATTTACTCTTGTTTTCAATTGTTCCTTTTTTTAATCCGTTAAATGCTGTTGCATCATCTTTGTACTGCACCCAAAAAACTCCTGGTGCATCAGTTTTAAAGATTTTTTTTGCCTTTCCTTCATACAGTTGTTCTAATTTTTGAGTCGCCAAGATTAACACCCTCCTTAAATTATCACCACATTATATTTGTTCGAGTTTTCTTTTCCATTCATTAATAATAGCTTCCGTCTTCTCTACAGCTCTACCTATATATCTTTCTGGATATTGGATTAAACCTTTCTGTTCTTCAGTAAACTGATTCCAGTATGTTTGAATCTCTTGGTCTTCAAACATAAGTTGATAAACTGTCTTCCCTGTCTCTTTTGCTTCTACAGTCTTTAAACGAACTGCCTCATGTGCATCAGGATGACCATAACCTGCTAAAAGAATATATAAAGGTTCTGCAATGATTGACTCTTTTGTCTTGTTAAAATTAGCCTGCATCTGTTCATGATTCACCCACATCTTCTTGGTCACACGAGTCAAGCGACGTGTTGACATCACTAGTCCAGCAATCACTTCAACCACAAAACGACCGGAAGCAGAGTTGGTTAGATCACGTTGATGTTCAGAAATTTGGTCTAAATAAAGGGTCATCATCCGTGGCATGAATTCTTTATACATACTTTTAACGTTTTCGTAATTAATAGGATTTCGTTTATGGGGCATTGTAGAAGATCCTACTTGATCTTTACCAAAATATTCTCCTACTTCATCGATCTCAGTTCTCTGTAAATGGCGCATATCATCTGCAAAGTTTGCTAAAATTCCAAAAGCAGAAACCAATGTATGGACAAAATCAGAAACATACTCTGGCTGTACAATCTGAGTGGAAATCGGGCATGCTTCAAGCCCAACTTCGGTCAAAACATCCATTTCAAATTGAACAGGATCTTCTATAAATAAGGCACTAGCATTGTAGGCACCAACGGCTCCTGCCATCTTACCGCGTAAATTTGATGCAGCTTGGTTGATTTTAACAATTTGCTGGCCCAACCTACTAATATATAAAGAAAGAACATAACCAAAAGTGACAGGAACAGCATGTTGTCCATGTGTTCGACCAATCTGAATAGTTTCTTTCTCATTACAAGCAAGATCCAGTAAAATTGTTACGAATTCTTTTAAAGCTGGTATAACCAATTCTTTTGCTGCATCCCGATAACGAATTGCAGCAGAAGTATCCATAATATCAACTGAAGTTGCAGAAAAATGTACAAAAGGTTTAGCCTCAGGACTAACTTGATTACGAATGCAGTTAACCAGAGCCCGAATATTATGTCTTGTTTTCTGTTCTTCTTTATAAACTTCCTCTGGAGTAACCGCTTTGCAAGCTTCCTCAACCTCTTTTACCACTTCTTGATTACATAGATTCCATTTTTGTAAAGCTTTCACCAATGCTAACTCAACCTCAGCCTGTGTACGAATCACAGCCTCTTCAGAGAGATAGTAGGATAAATCACTAAATCCCTCTTCAGGTATTGAATAACGATGATCCAACGGACTAATGTTTTTGAAAATATTTCGTTCCATTATGCCCCTCCTCTTTCGAACTTTTATATTATTTCATTGCTATATTGTTCGTGTTTTAGTTATTTCTAACCTATGATAACACGATTCGGAGATTAAATCAACCATAAAAACCGAATATTTAGGATTAAAACAGATTTATTGTACGAAGTTATGCAGTTATTATTCTTCTTATATTTTTTATTATTCCCATTTTCTAAAGGAAATAGTTGTAACTTCCTGAACCCAATATACTCTTCAGAAAGTTTCATATCCTATAATTTGTGGTTCTAATCTAGGAAAACCACAATATATGCTACTTTTACGCCATAGACAGCTT
>DAOVRZ010000137.1:0-11445 GCA_030627905.1 Halanaerobiales bacterium | reverse complement strand
TGGCAAAGGGTCAGAATAGCCGGCAGAAGGTTTATCTATCTTCCTCTCTGTCATTGATAAAGATAGATCGTTAAATGATTCGGATAACATTTTCCTTTCTTTATTCATGAGATGCGCGCGCCCAGTTTCTATCCCGACCAGAAGATAAAATGAGCATATCCTTCAAAATACCTTTTTTGTTCATTATGACTTTAGTTTTTGGCCCCTTCTGGGCAACGCTAATAACTCTATTTGCAGGAATTACATTAAATAGTTTTAAAAATTTTGATATGATAGAATTTATCTTTAACCTTTCCATGGTTGGATTTATTTCAAGTGTTTCTAGTTTAAGTTTAAATATGTTTTTTCATGTGCAAGGTTCTTCGCTAATACTGAACTTTTTTATCGCAGGTTTTGTATATTCATTAACGAATTTGTTATTACTAACGACAATTATTTGGCTAGATTCAGAAGATGGCTTAACTAATATAAATCTAATTTATCTATGGGAATTGGTACGTGGAGCAACTTTATCGATTATTTTAGCATATATTCTTTACCATGTATATTCATCATTTGGAGAGATAACTTTTGTACTTATACTAGCTACCCTATTGCTATTTAAAAATTTGCTTTTTGCTTATTTTAATCAACATGATAACTTCTTTCAGTTAATAAATAGTTTCATGAAAGTAATTGATGCCAAAGATCATTATACCGTTGATCATTGTAATCGTGTTTCTAAATATACTGAAGATCTGGCGAAAGCGTGTGGTTTTTCAAGATTCGAGATTGGAAAATTAGTACAGATTGCTAGACTACATGACGTTGGAAAAATTTGGATTCCAGATTCTGTATTAAATAAGCCTTCCAGCCTAACTTTTGAGGAATTTGAGACTATTAAAGATCATACCGTCAAAGGGATGGAGCTATTAAGTGATCTGAAGATCTTTAAAAATTATTTACATGTTATTTTACATCATCACGAAAGATTTGATGGTGCAGGATATCCACATGGGTTAAGAGCTGAAAAAATTCCTCTGGGAGCGCGCTTGTTGGCGGTGACAGATGCATTTGATGTGATGACACATGGTAGGGTTTATAAAGCAGCGATGGAGAAGCAAGAGATAATTGAGGAATTAGAAAGGTGTTCTGGAAAACAGTTTGATCCTGAGATTGTGAAAGTTTTATTAGGATTATTGTCTGCTGGGAAGTATGATCAGCTTTTTATGAAGAGTTAAGGAAAAAATGGCATCTACTAAGTGCCATTTTTTTTGTTTTAAATATGTTACCTCAGGGAGTTTAAAACTATGTTATTATGAAAAAGAAATGATTCATGCACGTGAACTATCCGCCACCTACGCATTGCTAAGAGGTGGGGGGCTTCTTGCTTCAATAATCATAGCCTAATAATAGAATTCATCCTCCACCTTTAGAGGATGAAGGACTTCTTGACAATTTACGTTAAATTAGTTTTAAATTTAGAATCTCAACATTGGAATTATACAATAAACAGAAGGTAAAGCAAAATGAATGGCGAAATAAGTAAATAAAACTTTTAACTGTCCAGATCCATTGATTTCTTAGATTATCAAGATTCCATGAGTGTGAGCGGAAAAAGTGCATCATTGCAGGATAAGAGGTAGGTGCAATTGATAAATCACGTATAACTGAAGTGACTCCTAAAGTATCTGCACGAATCATAAATCCAATTACAATAACAACAAACCAATGCAAGCTCTTGTGCGACTACTTTTTGTGGGCCAATCAATAAATATCACTCTACACTGATGACGTAACTCCTTTTTTGTTTACTAGCTAAAAGATACCACAAAATCAGCTTGAAGAGTTATATTTTTTTATGAAATTTCCAAAAAAACTATTGACTGTCCAGTATATATTATGCCTGCATTAAAACTTACTCAGGAAAATTCCGAAAACTATATGGAACAAATTGCTAGGATAGATTTTGGAATGCCGCTTTATCAACAAGAAGAAAATCCTATTATAGATTTATTAGATCAAATTTCAACCCGTTTTAATCCAGATTTTATTTTTATGGATGCACGAACTGGTATTAATGATGTGGGTGGTTTGATGCTAAGTAAATATTCAGATCTTGCTGTATTGTTGTCTTATGGAAACGAACAAAATATGGCAGGCTTAAGACTTGTATTACCTCGGGTTATGACTGCAAAAATTATTAGAATTTAATAGTGAAGAAAATCCGTATCGCGTTTTGGCCAATTTAATTGCTAGCGAATATCAAAGTCAAGATGATAAAAAAGTATATATTGATGATGCTCAAAGAAAAAGTCTATTAAACTCAATTGCAAATATTATCCCTAACGAAAGTGCTGCTGCCGAAAATGAGTTTAATACTCAAGAAGATTTGCGAAAAAGATTTTATCCAAGACAGGATCATCGGTTTATCTTTGAAGCAGATAGATTTTTAATTTTAGGCCAAAAGGGTAGTGGAAAAACCGCCCTCTTTTCTGTTCTAGCACATCCAGAATATGCGAAAGAAGTAGCTAACTATTTAGAGGTTTCTGTTGAATTGATTGAGGGAACAGAATGGATTACAGGTTTGAAAAATAGTTCTGAGTTTCCTTCAAAAGTAAATTTTCAATCTGTTGAGGATAGTAGTACAACAATCCGAAATTATTGGAGATGTTTAGCAGCACGATCTATATTAAAAAATTATGAAAGCATTCAGAATGTTCGAGAAGAGATTAAAAAACTTAAAAATTGCTCAATTAATGAGTTAAAAGAATTTGCAAAAGACAATTCACTGGCAGCGCTTATAGAAGATTTTTTTGCTTTTCTCCAACACACTCTAGAAAGAGAAAATAAAAGGATTATTCTTGTTTATGATGCATTAGATATCTTAATTTCTAAAGAAGTAAGAGGTACAATAATTTCTACGTTAATTTCTCTTTGGTTTGAATATTTTAATCGTTACCAAAACATTCGGGCAAAGATTTTTTTGAGGGAGGATATCTTTAAAAAGGAAGTTGGAGAAGGCTTAGATGATAAAGTAAAATTAAGAAATTATACTACCAATCTAACATGGAACTATGATTCTTTGCTAGCTATGGTGTGGAAGAGGATGGCAGAAAATTCAACTGATATGGCTCAATTATTAGAAACTGTCTTAAGTCATATAGGTTTTACTCTGTCAATACCAGATGAAAAAATTAGGTATGTTTCGAGAGAAGATATTAAATTAAATAAAGAACTTCTTAAAATAATTGTAGGGGAAAAAATGGGCAAAGGCAATAAAGTTTACTCTTACAATTGGATACGTAATCATCTTGCAGATAATCAAGGTACTATTGTTCCACGTAGTATTTTAGCGCTTTTCTCATATGCTGCTAAAAGAGAAATAAATCAATGCGGAAGTAAAGTTGATGAAAATACATTAATTAGTCCTAAAAATTTTGAATTAGTTATGAAAGAAGTTTCTGAAGATAGTGTTAGCGAACTTTTAGAGGAGTATGGAGAGTATAAGAATATTTTGAAAGAAATTAAAAATTTTCAAAAAACATTTCCTGTTTGTGAAGATGATTTGAAGAGTGCTTTAGTTGAGTGTGGAGTGGAAAGTGGTAAAGTAAAAACGACTATAGACCATTTAATTGAAATTGGTGTGTTAAAGTCACATCAAAGAAAATCAAGTGAACCGATAAGATACCATATCCCGGATATTTATCTTTCAGGAATGGGATTGACTAGACAATGGTCCAGATATTTAAAAATTCAAGTAAGTAGTATAAAATAGTTAAATGAAGTTATTGATGGAAAAAATATGATTTTTTTAAATTAGGCTTGCAATATATTATGACTATACTATATTTTTGCCAATTATTAGAGAAAAAAGAAGGAAACTTAAAAAAATTGTCGAATATTTAAATAGAACATTTTTCCTTAAATAATAAAAATACTTATCAAAACAAGGAGGTAAAATAATGGGTAAAGGTTATATGGGAAAAATTTTGTGGGTAGATTTAACAAACAGAACTTTAAAAGACGAAATAATTCCAGATGAGATTTATGAAAAATTCCTTTCAGGCTATGGCTTAGCTGCAAAGGTGATCTTCGACAGGCAAAAGCCAGGTCTGGGACCATTTGATCCAGAGAATATCTTTGGCGTTATGAGCGGACTACTTACAAATACGTATGCAAATTTTAATGGTCGATTTATGATTGTTGGTAAAAGCCCATTGACAGGAACCTGGGGTGATGCAAATTGTGGAGGTGACTTTGCTCCGGCTATCAAAAAAACTGGATATGATGGAATTTTCTTTATTGGAAAAAGTGAGAAACCAGTATATCTTTTAATTGATGGTGATCAAAAAGAACTTGTTGATGCATCTGACTTATGGGGAAAAGATACCAATGAGACTGATGATATTTTAAAAGATAAACATGGCAAGGACTTTAAAATCGCCTGTATTGGACAGGGTGGAGAGAATCTTTCATTGATAGCAGGTGTTGTCAATGACAAAGGCCGTATTGCTGCTAGAAGCGGTTTGGGTGCCCTTATGGGATCTAAAAATTTAAAGGCACTATGCTTGTTTGGGCATAAAAAGGCAGAGATGGCTGATGAAGAAACAATGCTTAAATATACGCATCAATTTTTAGACGGTTTTCGTAAAAAATATAAACACCCTCTTATAAATAAAATGTTAGGTTACATGTTAAACAGTTCTATGTTTTCTGGATTGGTTAGGTATTTAAATGAGCATAATTTGGCACATCAACCAGAAGATTTTGAACGTTGGGAGATGAAAAAATGGGGTACTGCAGGAATCACAGCTTTTGCTGCTAATATTGGCGATTCACCAGTTAAAAACTGGAAAGGTGTTGGCTATGTTGATTTTCCTACAAAAGATGCCAGATATATCTCAAATAATTATGTAACTCAATACGAAACTAAGAAATATAATTGTTATGGTTGTCCATTAGGATGTGGGGGAATTGTTACTGTTGATGATGGACCTTATCCTTTAAAAGAGACTCACAAACCAGAATATGAGACTCTTTGTGGTTTTGGTACTATGCTTTTGGCAAATGATGTTCATAGGGTTATTAAAGTTAATGATATGCTCAACCGTGCGGGGATTGATACTATAAGTTGTGCTGTAGTTGTAGCCTGGGCATATGAGGCTTATGAAAATAAGGTATTGGACTCAGAAAAAGATCTTGATGGATGGAAACTTGAATGGGGTAATAGTGAAGCAGTAGTTGAGCTTGTTAGAAAAATTATTAATGGAGAAGGTATTGGTAAAATTCTAAAAGATGGTGTGAAAAGGGCTGCAGAATATTTCGGAAATGGTTCGGAAAAGTATGCTATGCATGTAGGTGGTCAGGAATTACCTATGCATGATTGTCGAAATCCACAGGGAGGCCTTGGCTTAGGTGTGGCCTATCAGGTAGAGCCTACTCCTGGCCGTCATACAAGTTCAATGGATATGTGTAGTTTATATCGAACAAATGATACAAAAGAAAGAGATAATAAATTTAAACTTCATCCATATAAAGCAAAACCTAGCGAAAACGCTCAGGGGGATGAATTGAGGGATGGTAGTTGCTTTATGGATCTTGTTAATGGTCTGGGTTTATGTGCTTTTGCATTTGATAATGGTGTGACTCCTCCTATTATTGAATGGATAAATGCATCAACCGGTTGGGATAAAGATTTTGAAGAATATATGGAAATTGCCCATCGGATAAAAACCATTAGACATGCGTTTAATCTCAGAGAGGGGATAAAACCAGATACAATTAAACTGCCTAATCGCGCTAAGGGAGTTCCACCATTAAAGAAAGGGCCTAACAAAAATATGACTCCTAACTTTGATGGTGCAGGTAGAGATTATTATATAGCAATGGGTTGGAATCCAGAAACCGCTTATCCACTTCCTGAGACTTTAGATGAGTTAGATCTTCTAGATGTGAAGGCTGCATTATATAAGTAATCTGATGATTAAAAAGGGGGTTTGAATTATGAGCAAAGTAACATTACTAGATATCACTCTGAAAGATTATACTTTTGATAATTTAAAAATATTAAAGAAATTAAGAGAAGAACTTTTTGAAAGAGGAAGTGATATCTGTATTGAGAGGGCCAGATATTTAACGAAATATTTAAAAGATTTGGCTAATAAAGACGAGCCTTACACAATTCAGAGAGCAAAAGCAATAGCATATTATCTTGCTAATAGAGAGCCAGTTTTTCATGACAATAACTTAATAGCTGGAAGTACTACTTCAAAACCAGTTGGAGCACCTTTATATCCTGAGTTTTTTGCTCTAGCGATCTGGCCTGAGTTGGAAAGTATCAGTGATAGAAAAAAGAATCCGCAAAAGCTGACAAAAGAGGATGCAGATGAATTGAACTTTGATATTTATCCATATTGGTTAGATCGGAGTATCCTAGAGATAACCAGGGCAGAGTATCCAGAATCTACAAAACTTTTTGATCAATTTATCTTTTTTATCGCTTCGAAGGCGGGGTGCATATCTCATACCATTCCGAATTATAAAGTTGTCATTAATAAAGGTTTAAACTATCTAATTGACCTAGCTAGCTCAAAGGAAAAAGAACTTTCAAGCAAAGGTGACCTTAATGATGAACAGCAAAGAAGTCTTCATTTTTATCAAGCTGTACAAATTTCATTACAGGGTATTTTAGATTATGCAGCAAACGTAAGCAAAAAAGCGACTCAATTGGCTGCAGAGACTTCTGATCCAGATGAGAAAAAACTTTTTGAAGAGCTAGCTGAAATTTGCAAAAATGTTCCTGCAAAACCTGCTTCTACTTTTAGGGAAGCCTTGAATGCTATCTGGATAGTACGTGTTGGTCTTCTCGCAGAGAACTCTAATATGGCGATGAGTCCTGGACGATTAGATCAAATTTTATATCCATTTTATAAGAAAGATATTGAAGAGAATCGTTTAACTGTTGAAGAAGCGATTGAACTAGTCGGTTGTTTATGGTTGAAACTTTCTGACAATGTAATTATGGTTCCAGAAGTATCTGAAGAATTGTTTGGTGGAGCAGGGAATGTTCCTGCAGTAACTCTTGGTGGTATTGATGAAAATGGAAAAGATGCAGTTAATGATCTAACTTATGTCATGCTGAGGGCGACAGAATTATTACAAACTAGAGATCCAAATATGTGCGCCCGATATCATTATAAAGAAAACTTAGAAGAGTATCGGAATCGAGTATGTGAGGTGATTGCAAACACCAAAGCAGTACCTGCATTCTATAATGATATAGAAGCAATTAATACTTTGATGAATCAGGGAGTTTCTTTAGAAGATGCTCGAGATTATGGAGTAGTTGGCTGTGTAGAGTTAGCAAGTAATGGTAGAAGTTATAATGCTTCAAGTTCAATAATTTTAAATATAGTGGTTCCTCTTGAATTAGCTTTATATAATGGCACTAGACCATTTACAGGTGACAAATTGCTTACTTTCGAAACTGGTGATCCATCTGGTTTTGAAACATTTGAAGAATTTTGGAAGGCATATACCGCTCAATTAACTTATATCATTGAAAATGCAATCAATCTTAATAATAAAATGGGGCTAATGCATCGAAAATATCTACCGACTCCAATGCTTTCTGCAATTTTTGAAGGACCACTTGAAAAAGGTCAAGATTTGATCTATGGTGGAGCCATTTATAACTCTTCTGGAGCAACTCATATTGGGTTTGCGGATGCGGTTGATTCATTGAATGCAATTGAAAAAGTAGTATATAATGATGGACAATGCTCATTTGGCGAATTGATTAAAGCTCTTAAAGAGAATTTTGATGGACAAGAAAGGTTATATCAATATTTAGTGAATAAGACTCCGAAATATGGAACAGAAGATGAGACTGCTAAGAATAATGCCAACAGAATGATTGAATTTTTATATGATACTTATCATAATGCTGAGAACTATCGAGATGGAAAATATCGTCCTGCATATTGGACAATGACAAATCATGCTGGGATGGGAAGTCTTTCAGGTGCGTTACCCAACGGTAGAAAAGCAAAAGTGCCTTTTGCTAGTGGAATTACACCAGTTTCAGGAGCAGCGGCTGAATTAACAGCTTGTTTAAACTCAGTAGGCGGTTTAAATACTTTAGATATTCCAGGAGGATATCCGCTTAATCTAAAATTTACAAGAATCTCTACAGAGGAGGATCTTGAAAAGTTTGCATCATTTATCGAAGCATACTTTGTAAGTGGAGGGCTACAGGTTCAGTTTAATATCATGTCTTACGCTATGTTGTTGGAAGCTAGAAAAGACCCGACAAAATATCCTCACTTAATGGTGCGGGTATCAGGATATTCAGCATATTTCAATGATTTAAATGAACTGATGAAAGAAGAATTGATTACAAGAACCCAATATGATTTAAAAACTGGCAAAGCTATATCATATATCGAAGGATGAGGGAGGTTTATTTGATGCATGATGAAAATATTTTACTAGACGTACGTGCTGATGTACGTGCTGAAAAAAGTTTTAAAAAATTATTAGACGCTATTGAATCTGAGTCAAATGAATTGGAGTCAATTGATTCTGGGTTAACTGAAGAATTTTTAATAATTCTTTTGAATGCAATGAGTTGGGCATTCATATTGAGTAAAAACTTTAGAAAAAATATAAAGAATTTTGATGCAAGATATCTATTTCTTGGTGATGGAGAGAAAATATGTGTTTCGGTAATTTTTAAAAATGGGAAGATGAGAGTTCATCATAAGAAGATTGATGAGAAAAATCTGACGATCAAATTTAAAGATTCAAAAGCTTTGAGGCATTATTTGTTTTCTCCAAATGATTTATTGACTCCAATTTTACATCAGGATATTATGACTGAGGGAAATATAAATTATCTTACTAAGTTTGGATATATGTCAAATCATCTGATGTTACTAGCTAAAAAACTATGGCCGAGCCATTAATCTTTGATATTAAGCGTTCTTCATTAGATGACGGGCCAGGGATTAGAACAGTCGTTTTTTTAAAAGGTTGTCCATTAGAGTGTATATGGTGTCATAATCCTGAGTCCAATAACGCTAAAATGGAGATAGCTTTTGATTCTAACCGTTGCATTGGCTGTCAGGAATGTCAAAAAATTTGTCCAAATGGTGTAATTGATTTTTATTCAGGGATATTTTTCGATCAAATAAAATGTATTGGATGCGGAAAATGTACAGAAGTATGTTATTCGCTGGCTCGAAGAAAGATCGGAGAAAAATACACAATTGATAACTTGATAGATATTATAAAAAGAGATAAAACTTTTTATGAATCATCAGGCGGTGGCGTTACCTTTTCTGGTGGGGAACCAATGCTATATATGAATTACCTTAGTAAAGTCATGCAAAGATTAAAAGAAGATAAGATTCATATTGCCATTGAGACATCAGGCTACTTTAATTTAGAACAATTTAAAGAAAAGATCATGCCCTTTGTCAATTTGGTCTTATATGATATTAAGCTTTTTGATTCAAATCTACATAAGAAATATACAGGAAAAGACAATGCTCAAATACTGAATAATTTTTCAAACTTATATGGCATATCTGGGATTGAAATAATTCCCAGAGTGCCACTTATCCCTGGAATTACAGCAAATCTAGAGAATTTAAAAGAGATAGCGAACTTTTTAAAAAAATGTGGATGCGCCGATCTAAGACTACTACCATATAATACAGGTGGGATTAATAAACGCATAAAACTAGGAAAAGTGATCCCATCAGAAATTTCTCAATCTCACTTAGACTATGAAGAAGAGGAAAAACTAAAGAGAAAAGCTTTAGAGTTTTTACTATAAGTTAAGAACTTAAAGAACTTAAAACTTAAATCAACTTTCTTTTTTTGTGCAGAAACCTTCGTTTGGTGGTATATATAGGGAAAAAAGTGACGCCTAAGTCAGCTCGACATAAGAAAACTTTCTTTAAATAGGAACAACTTACATTTAAACTAACTTTTTTTTAAATATCAAAGCTATGCAGAGCTGACTTTTGAAGGAACTTTTTTCCCTATATATACCACCAAACGCTTTTCTACACAAAAAACCCTCGAAAATTGATACGGAGGTGATCTCATGCAAATAGATATGCACCATTCTGCAATTTATGTTTTATGTCGTCTTGCAGGGATGAAAAGTAAATATGCACAGATTGTTGCTTATGCCTCACAACATGTTGATGATGCAAACCATGGGCATACATTGAAGTTTGAGAATGAAGAAATTTTCAGACAGACTTTGACTTCTCATACAATGCTCTCTGTCATGAATTTTGATGTAAGTAATTCTTTAGATGTTTGGGTCCCATTTCATTTTTTACCTTGTGGAAAAGATGGCACTGATTCTGATTATTTAGTTACAGGGCCAGATTCTCCAATCGTCGAATTACTAAAAGATGATCTTCAGAAAGTAAGCAATGAACCTTTAGCTTTATACAGATTAGGAATAGGACTTCATGCTTATGCAGATACATACTCACATCAGGATTTTAAAGGTTTTTATGATAATTACAATAATATTCGATTTATTGATGAGGGAGAAGAAACACTTTTGCGTGCAGTGGTTCGGAAAACCAAAGAAAAAATTTGGCTACCTTTTGAAGAATTATTGAGTCTCATTTTACCTCGGGTTGGTCATGGAAAAGCAATGACATTTCCAGATATTCCTTTTATGTTTTGGTCATATAGCAGAGATTCTAAGGTATATAAGGTAGATAATTTGAATGATCGTTATATTGTTGGCTTAGAGAGTATCTATAAGTTTTTGCAAAGATATTTAAAAGAGAATCCACAGTATGGTTCAAATTCTACTGAAAAAGATTTTAAGTATTATCGAGATCAGTTTATGGAGATGCTTAGTTTTGATGGTAGTAAAGATGAACGGCATAATAATTGGTTAGATAAAATTCATGAAAATTATTTTAAATTTGCGGATTTTGATGAGATTGATCGGAATATTAGTTATGATTCACGGGAATGGTATAATGAAGCTGTAAGCTACACTAAGATTGCGTGGTGGAAGAAAATCTTGTTATGGCCAAAATATCGGCATCATAATTATGAAGAATATAAGAAAAAAAATAATTTTAACAATTCTCATTGGGTTAAATTTATGAGAGCTGCTGCAGAACATAAATATATTGTGGTACATATAATTTTACCTGAATGTGGGGTCGAAGTAGGGTAAAAACAGAGTAAAATCCAAAACTAATTAAGAAGCCATGGAAATCGCACACAAAACATGGTATAATGTGTATGTGAACATACATATGAGGTAGAAAAAATTTTGAAAAGGAGCAACAAACTGTAAAGTAAAGTATTGAAAAATATATACAAGTGTGATAGAATATATATATGGAAAAGAATTATAAACCAAAAGATTTTTCTCAAATGCTGAATGTGTCAGTTAAGACACTTCAAAGGTGG
>DAOVRZ010000024.1:0-53262 GCA_030627905.1 Halanaerobiales bacterium | reverse complement strand
CCCCTGAAAGACTATCAGGTAGATAGGCCGGAGGTGTAAGGGCAGTGATGTCTTCAGCTGACCGGTACTAATAGGTCGAGGGCTTGATCTATTTCTTCCAATATGCAGTTTTGAGAGTATAAAAGTTTAATATATATTTTATAAACTATTCTCACAATTAGTGACGCGGAGTGGAGCAGCCCGGTAGCTCGTCAGGCTCATAACCTGAAGGTCGTAGGTTCGAATCCTGCCTCCGCAACCATTTAAGTAAATAAGTTTCCCGTGACGATAGCGGAGGGGTCATACCTGTTCCCATCCCGAACACAGAAGTCAAGTCTTCCAGCGCTGATGGTACTGCAGGGGCGACCCTGTGGGAGAGTAAGACGTTGCGGGAATTATTTTATACTCTACGATAAACGTAGGGTTTTTTATTTTTGACAATAAAAAGGAGTGCAATCTTTGCACTCCTTTTTATCTATTATTGCCAATCTACAGTAACATTGCCAGTTCCAGAGGTAGGAACAGTATAGGTATGGTTGTTTCCACCTTCCCAGGTTACAGTACCATCAGAAGCAACTTTGATGAATTTAAATTGAATGGTAGTTCCTGCTGGTACACTAGCTACGATGTACCATTCTGGATAATTAGGACATAACATCGGTCCATATGTATCTTCAAAATCAGTACTCCATTTGCCCAACTCTTGAACATTACCAGTTAAATAAATTTGATCTCCCAAATTGGTATAAGCGTTTCTTACAGTAAAGACGATCGGAATTAATTTACCTGTCAGTACTTCATAATCTATTGTATTACTTGTTCCAGCAGAAGTAACGACTTTTACGGAAGCAATTCCAGTGCTTACTGATGGAACAGTAACTTGAATCTCGTTATTTGACCAGGAAGTAACACTAGCAGATGTATTGTTAAAATAAACTGTACCACTTGTGCCAAATCCATCACCACCGATAGTGACTTTATTACCAGAACGTCCCAAAACAGGTCCAACTGAACCAATTAGCGGGGTAGAGGAAGATGTTTTGTAAGTCCATACAGAAACACTATTGCCTGGTAAATTGAAGCCATTTACGGCACCTGAGCTATTTACTGTGATTGAAGTACCACATAAAAGTCCTGACAAATAATCATTATATGTACCTGATGCTAAGTCAGTATATAGCCCAGAGACGTAAGTAGAGCTAGAATTTTTGTTAATTGCAACAAGTACTACATCATTAAAGAATTTCCTTTGATAGATATAAACATTGTCATTAATCCATTTTTGTGTCATATCTCCATATTGAATTGCAGGTTGAGATTGACGTAAACTACTTAAATTTTTAATAACATTATAAGCAGTAGAATTTTGATTCCAGTTATTCATCATTGGACGATTCCATGGGTCTCCACCACCACTTGTATCATCATGTAGATATTGTTCTGTTCCATAATAGATCAAAGGAATTCCACGGCAGGTCAGAACGAAAGCTAAAGCTTGATGAAGTCTGGTATAGTCAGAATTAATTGATAGAAAACGTGCCATGTCATGGTTATCAAGGAAGACAGGTAAATCATTTGCCCATTTATAGTCTTGTCCAGTTTTTACAATTGCATTATTTAAAACTGTAAAGCTGCTATTGTAAGCAAACACATCACGCATAGCTTTGTTCAAGTAAAAATCTAATGGTGCGATTCCAGTACGATTAGCAAATTTAACATTATCATCATAAAGTGCATCACCATAACCGCCTAAATACCATTCACCAGTCATATAAACATCTTTAAGATTAATAATATGATCTGTTAAACTTAGTTGCCAACCCATAGTCATATGTTTGATGGCATCAATTCGGAAGCCGTCTACACCGTGGTTTACTAAGTCAGTTGCAGCTTCTTTAAGATAAGAATCAATTGTGGAATGTTCTTGAGCTAAATCTGCTAAATCAGCAAGATTTTTGTATTGTGCTTCAAATCTATCATCCCAGTTAGTGATTCCGCCATCGTGATGCCAATATCCATGAGAATCATAGTAACGATCATCCCATTTTACACCATTATAGTATAATGCTCCTCGTTCGGCGAAATTAGGATCATTAATATCAGTCGGACTAGTATGATTAGGAGCATAGTCTACTAAAACTTTAATTCCATAATTATGTGCTGTTTGAATCATTTGATCAAAATCAGTCCATGTCCCAAAATGTTCATCAATTTTTTTGAAATCTCTTGCCCAATAACCATGATATCCTGCGTTAGCTTGACCATTATAATAAGCAGCTACATCAATATTATCATGAACTGGAGTTATCCAGAGAGCAGTGATTCCTAAATCACTAAGATATGGAATTTTTTGAGTAATACCTTTCAAATCTCCTCCCCAATACATTTTCCAATTTGACATAGTTGAGTCATAAAGACCAGGTGCCTTAGAAGGATTGTTATTGGATGTATCTCCATCATAGAAACGATCAATCATGATTTGATAGATAACTTCACCTTTAAAATCTAGACCATAAGAAACAGTTGTAAAAGCAAAAAGCAGAATTAAACATAGAAGTAAAGTAAACCTTTTCATTAAATAGTACCCCCTCGATTTTTAAAAATTTGTAAAACTAGGTTTGACCGAGTGCTGTAACACCTCCTTAAGTTGACGAAATAACTACATATCACTAAAGACTTTCTAATTAAATTTTCAAACAGGGAAAGAAATTAAGCTTGTTCAAACGTTTGCACAAGCTTCAAAAAATAAATATAATGTTAAATTTAAAGAATTCTGATTTTACATTATATGCACATTATATAACTTTTTGACCACTATGTCAATTACCTTTCTGACTAGAATTAAGTTTTTTTCAAAATTTGCTAGTGCTAAAAACAGGTAATATCTTTTCTCTGGTTTTTATTATGAAAAAATAAATATGGGTCAAACTAAAGCAAAAAGGAGAACTGAGAGTGATTATCCATGGTGCTAGATATTTTGATAGTATGAAAATGGAGTTTATAGAGGGAAAAGATATTTGGATCGAAGATGGGTTAATTAAAGAAATCGGAAAAGGATTTGATAATCTTAAGCGAGAGGTTATAGATTTGCATGGAAGGTTACTTCTGCCAGGATGGATTGATGCTCACGTTCATTTGACTTTAACAGGAAGCTTGGATCCAATTAAACAATGGCAGGATGATGGGGTTGTTTTTACAGCTATCAAAGGAGCAACGCAATATTTAAGTAACCATTTGCGGTCAGGTGTTACCATCGTGCGGGATTTAGGTGGAGATGGGGATATTGCATTATCATTAAAAAAGGCAGTGGAATTAGGAATTACTGAGGGGCCAGAAATTTATACATCAGGGAAAGCCTTAACTATGACTGGAGGACATATTTATCAGATTAGTACAGAGGTTGATGGTTTAGATGAGGCGCGAAAAGGAGCTCGAGAGGAACTTAAAAAGGGTGTAGATTTGCTTAAAGTAATTGCAACTGGTGGCATTTTAACATCTGGCGCAATACCAGGTTCACCCCAATTGGATCTCGATGAGATTCGAATAATTGTAGAGGAAGCTCATAAAACAAGCAGAAAAGTGGCATCCCATGTTGAAGGAACACAAGGAATTAAAAACTCCCTAATAGCTGGGGTGATACATTAGAACATGGAATTGGTTTAAATGAGGAAATGATTGAGATGATGATTAAGAATTCTGTAACCTTGATTCCAACCTTAAGAGCTCCGAGATTAATTATAGAGCATCGCGAAGAATTGCCAGAGGAGATGGTTAAGAAGGCAGAAGAAATAATTGAAGAGCATAAGGCATCTTTTGCATTAGCATATAAAAAAGGATGTAGGATTGCTGTCGGAACAGATGCAGGAACACCTTTTAATCAGCACGGAGAATATCTTCTTGAATTAAAAGAGTTATTGGCAGATGGGATGAAAATAGAGGAGGTTTTACAGGCAATTTCATTAAATGGAGCAATTGCTTTAGGGATTGAAGATCAATATGGTAATATAGAAGTTGGTAAAGTTGCAAATATAACTATTGTAGAAGATATAAATTATAGAGACTGGCGAAAAAAAATACAGTTGGTTATGTTTAAAGGTAGATTGATAGAGTTTTGAAAATAAAGGAGAGCTTATTATGGAAAAAGATACAGCTTTGTTGATCGGAGCAGGGTTTTCTTATCCGGCAAAAATTCCAATAATGAAAGAATTGGCGAGATATTTTCCTCAGACCCTCCAACAAGAAGAGAAAAGGATTTACGATCAAATTAAATATTTAGTGCCAGATATTCAAGAAGATTTTGAACTATTAATGGAAATCTCCTATGATTTATCAAAAATACCGATCAGTTTGACTACCCATTTAGCTAAAGAAGGTTTTGTATCTCATTTTATTGATCTTGAAGGATTGACAAAAGGTTCGAAAATTTTGATAAAATCTTTAAAGAAATTTTTACATGATAAATGTCAAGTTAAAAAAGAAAATTTAGTTTATCTTTATCCATTTTTTAATTGGTTGAAAAAGAGTCAATATGCTTTGGATATATTTTCTTTAAATTATGATTTGGTGATTGAGAATCTTTGTGAAGAATTCTTTGTTCCATATACAGATGGCTTTTTAATGAATTGGAATCCTGGGTTATTTTTCAATTCACAATTTCAGGTTAAGTTATATAAACTGCATGGCTCGTTTGATTGGTATCAATCTGAATTAGGGGAGAGGATTAAAATTCCGATCTTAAAAGAAGGAGGTAAGCTAGAATTTCTAAATCAGACCAACGTGTATTCGATGATGGTATATCCTAGACGTAAAAAACGAGAGTCATTTGGAGAATTATTCAGATTCTTTTATGATCGGTTACTAACATTAGAAAAATTAGTGGTGATTGGTTATAGTTTTCGAGATGAGGAATTAAAGAAAATTATTGATGAAAGTTTGATTAAGAATCATAGATTACATTTAGAATTGGTATCTCCAATTTCAAAGCAATTAGCCACTCTTTTCCCTTTTTCTGAACGAATTCATTGTCATGAGGGAGGGGTTGAGGAGTGGATTCAAGCTATGTGGAGCGTTTAGTAAATAAAAATAGCAGATATTATCTTTAGAATAATATCTGCTTGCTTAAAAATGTAATTAGTTTTTGGGAGAACGCATGCATTCATTGCAAATTCCATAAAATTCGAGTCGATGATTCTGAATTTTATGACCTGACTGAATTTCAGCTTCCTCAGTTATAGAATCGAGTAGAGGTAAATTTAAATCATACACTTTACCACATTGTGAACAACAAAAATGATAGTGATTTTCAGGATTACCATCATAGCGGCTATAAGTACTACCAAAATTTAGTTCAAATACCTTACCCATATTTTTTAAGATGCCTAGATTACGATAGACAGTTCCAAGGCTGATATTAGGGATAATTTTGCGGACTTCTTCATAAACCCAATCTGCAGTGGGATGTGATGTGGTACTTCTTAAGACGTTTAAGATTGCCTGTCGTTGTTTTGTCATTCGTGTACTTGTTGACTTCGTCATAAGCGTCTTCCCCCCCTTTTTCTATAAGTTCACTATTGCAAATAATAATAATAATAATTACTATTTAAATGTAGCATAAAAATAGCAAAATGTCAAGAAACAAGCAGGAGATTATGAATTTATGAGGAAAGATTTTATAATTAACAAGGTTAATGAATATCTATAAAAATATATGTTTCTAAAAGGAGGTATAGTGATGTCCGATAAACAGAACCTTGTTCTTTTATTTGGAGGGCGTTCAAGTGAACATGAAGTTTCAATCATGTCTGGAAATTCTATTTTTCAAGCTATTGATAAAGATAAATATGAGGTTTATCCAGTTGCAATTACTAAAGATGGTAGATGGCTATCACCAAAAATTTCAACTCAGGTTCTTAAGGACGGAAAGATTATCGACGCGAGCGCAGCAGAAAGCGAACAGATTGCTTTAGTTTTTGAACCTGGTCAATCGAATTTGGTTGGAATAAAGGGTGATCTTAGTGTAAAAATAAAAATCGATCTTGTATTTCCTATCTTGCATGGCCCTTTTGGAGAAGATGGAACTTTACAAGGACTTTTAGAGATGGCTGGTTTGCCTTATGTTGGGGCAGGAGTGACTGCTTCTGCTGTTGGAATGGATAAGGCAATTATGAAAGATTTATTTGCTGTTAAGGGATTACCCCAAGCAAAATACAGTGTAGTCACCCGACATGCTCTAGAAACCGATCTGGAGAAAGTGATAGATAAATTAGAGGAAACCTTTGAATATCCATGTTTTGTGAAACCAGCTAATCTTGGTTCAAGTGTAGGGATTAGCAAAGTACATAATCGTGAAGAGATGCCAGAAGCTTTAAAAAAAGCTGCAGAACATGATCGTAAAATGATTGTGGAGGAGTTTGTAGATGCACGAGAGCTGGAAGTGAGTGTTCTTGGAAATGACATTTACGAGGCTTCAATTGCTGGAGAGATAATTCCGTCAAAAGAGTTTTATGATTATGAAGCTAAATACTTGTCTGATGATTCAAGATTATTAATCCCAGCTCCATTGAATGAAGAGAAAATGGGAGAGATCCGCAAATTAGCAATCCAGGCTTATCAGGCTATTGACTGCCAGGGATTTGCGAGAGTAGATTTTTTTATGGAACAACATTCTGAAAAGATAATGGTAAATGAGATCAATACTTTACCTGGATTTACCAGGATCAGTATGTATCCGAAATTATGGGAAGCGAGTGGATTTTCTTATCCAAAATTAGTTGATCGATTGATTGAACTGGCTTTAGAACGCTATCATGATATGAAACGAAATAAATTTTAAAGAATTTTTGCCCATAATTTGCAGGAATATTTTGCAAAACAGAGAAAATGATCAAGAGAGGTATTTTTAGAATTTTGAAATATAAAAATGATTTAGCTTATGATTTTGATCATTCACTACGTGTGAATCAACTAGTTTTATAAAATAGACCTGAAAGAGAGGAGGATTTAGAGTTATTAATTCTGGTAGGAATTTTACATGATACTGCCAGAAATGAACAGGAACGGACTGGTATCTGTCATGCTGAAAGAGGAGCAGAAATTGCTGAGAAGATTAAAGATTGGAGGGATTCATGATAGTAGGTCTGGCTACGTTTCTAATTTTAATGGGTATTGTTTTGAGTGGGGGTTATATTACCTTCCAGTTGGCTAAGTATTTATATTTAATAGCGAGAATTCCTTTACTTCTTAAAATTGGTTTTATAATGGTTTTATTGGGAGCTTTAATGATTATCACAAAATTGATTTTTGAAAGAATAAAAGGGGGAGATGATGATGATGTTGATCGTAAGTACTGAGAAAATAACTGGTAAGAAAATTGCTAAGACATTGGGAATGGTTCGAGGAAATACTATAAGAGCAAGACATATTGGAAATGATATCATGGCTAGTTTACGGAATATTGTTGGTGGCGAAGTAAAAGAATATACTCGAATGATCTCTGAGTCTAGAGAAGAAGCAGTTAATCGGATGGTAGCAGATGCAAAAAGATTAGGTGCTAACGCAGTAGTTGGGGTGCGTTTTACTACTTCACAGGTTATGCAAGGTGCAGCTGAGATTTTAGCTTATGGTACTGCAGTGATTATTGAAGATGAATAATTAAGTAATTCATAACCCTTTTAGAAGGTGAATAGTATGTAATATATTCTAATCCTTTTGGGAGGGTTTTTTTGTGAAAAATTTTCTAACTAACTGTTCATTAAAATATCAATTTACAGATGAAGATGAATTGATTCAATTTATTTCATTATTTGAATTGGTTAAAAGAGAAATGCCAACATCTGCAAAAGTTAACTTTAAAGAGTCTATATTTACTATTGTTGGTATTGGTGATGATGGACGTTGTTCTTTTTGCCGATATTTAAGGAAATGTTCCAAGGAAATGAATCTATTACTTGAAAAAAGTTGTCCTTATGAGAGAATTGATTCCGACTATAAAGAAAAAGTTTACATTGGAGATAGAGTATTCGACCTTCAACTTTTCGAAGATGAAAGAAAATATTTGGAGTTTTCAAAACGAGTTGCAGAGAGGAAAAATGATTTGGAAGCACATTTTTATCTGGGTTTGATTAATGAATATTTTGGTGATTATTTGAGGGCTTTAGAAGAATATTATGAGGTGTTGTGTTTGAATCCAAAAAATGAATTCTGTATTCGGCGATTCAATGACTTGAAAAAGCAGAACATATGTGCTAAAATAAAATAAAAAGTATGAAATAAGGGATCGCTTATGAATGATAAAAAACGAGAAAAATTATTAAACTTAAAAAAAATAGAAGACTGTCATATTATCCATGTGGATATGGATGCATTCTTTGCTGCGGTTGAACAAAGAGATAATCCTGAATTGATTGGGAAACCTGTGATTGTGGGGGGGAGCGATCCTAATTCAAGGGGAGTTGTTTCAACATGTTCTTATGAAGCACGAAAATATGGTATCCATTCTGCTATGCCTTTACGGGAAGCATATCGTCGATGTCCTGAAGGTGTTTATTTAAATGGTAGTCTTCGGAAATATAATCAGGTTTCAAAACAGATCAAAGAAATTTTTTTTCGCTTTACACCTTTAGTAGAACCTTTATCTCTTGATGAAGCTTTTTTGAATGTACAGGGTTGTGAAAGACTTTTTGGGAATTCAGTAGAGATTGGTTTAAAAATTAAAGATTTGATAGAAGAAGAGCTTAATCTGGTAGCGTCAGTGGGGGTAGCTCCAAACAAATTTTTAGCCAAGTTATCTTCAGATTTAGAAAAACCTGATGGATTTGTAGTGATAACAAAAGATAAGATCGAAGAGGTTCTCTGGCCATTGCCAGTTACTCGCCTTTGGGGTGTAGGTCAGAAAACAGCTGAATACTTGATTTCAAAGGGAATAAAAACTATAGGAATGTTAGCAAAACTAGATCCAGAAATTTTAAGGATTAATTTAGGTAAAATGGGTCCTGGTCTGTATCGTTTGGCACATGGAATTGATGATAGGAAAGTAGAACCTCATTATGGAGCTAAATCTGTTGGAAATGAGATTACTTTTAAAGAAGATACAAGTGATCTTGAATTTTTAGAAACTACCTTGCTTAAATTAGCAGAACAGGTAGGTAGAAGACTAAGGAAATCTAAGATGAAGGGGAGAACGGTGAATATCAAACTACGTTATTCCAATTTTAAGACAATTACACGTAGTAAAACTTTATCCTCTAATACTAATTTATCTCAAACTATTTATGAGGTAGGATTGAATTTGTTAAGGAGTACAGATTTATTTAATAAATCTTTTCGATTAGTGGGAATTAGCATTTCGAATATTGCTGGTGAGGAAAATCAGCAGATGTCTCTTTTTGAAGAAAAGGTAGATTTACATTCTGATATTCTTTCACAAATTATGGATGATTTAAAAGACCGTTTTGGAGAAGATGCTGTAACGCGTGCTAGACTTATCGGTACAAAAGGGAAAAAGTTATGGGTACCAGAAAAAGATAATTAAAAATAGTTGATCTGATTGGGTTTTGGTGTATATGTGACCATAACCAGAGATAAGCAAATAAATTGATGGTAAAAAAAGTAACTAGGAAATATTTTTAGGTTACTTATTTTTGCCATCTTTTTATTTGCTTATAACTAGCCTGGTAGCAAAATAAACCGCCACCTTTTCCCACTATTCTTTTAAACTGCGGGAAAAAAAGACTTTTAGGAATTTGAAAAAATTTGGTAGCCAGAATCCACCACTGAAACTCTTCATATATTCGCTTTGAGTTTCTTTATTTTTGGTCCATGTATAGAAGAAATCAACTTTCATGGAACTTTCAACCCCTTTCTGGTCATTATCTTTCTTTATTATCATATGTGAGGTAATTAAAAAAGTACACTTTTTTAATTATTTTTTTGTTATTAATTTCAAAAGCTAAAGGAGATTCTTAGGTTATATAGAATATAAAACTAAGTGGGAGAAAGTGGGGGACAGTGGGGCAATAGGATAGTGATTGTGGGAGGAGGTGGATGTAATCATGTTCATGGGAGAATACCAGCACTCGATGGACGCTAAAGGCAGGTTGATTATGCCTGCAAAGTTTAGAGAGTCCTTAGGAGAAAAATTTGTGATAACTCGAGGGTTGGATAATTGTCTTTTTGTATTTCCTAATGAAGAATGGTGCATCCTAGAAGAGAAATTGAAATCCCTTCCTATGACTCGCAAAGATGCTCGTGCTTTTGTTCGTTTTTTCTTTTCCGGTGCTACCGAATGTGAATTAGATAAATCAGGGAGAATTAATCTCCCACAGAATTTACGTGAATTTGCTAAACTTGATAAAGATATCGTCGTTCTTGGAGTTTCAAATAGAATTGAACTTTGGAGCAAAGAGAATTGGGATCAATATATGTCTGTGACTTCAGAGTCATATGAAGAGATTGCCGAAACCATGGAAGAATTAGGAATTTAGGGGTGAAAATAAATGGAATTAACACACACAACGGTACTTTTAGAAGAAACTGTTCAGTATTTAAATGTTAAACCTGAAGGGATTTATGTAGATGGTACTCTTGGAGGTGGAGGGCATTCTCTTAAGATTGCTAAAGCTTTGGGTTCAGGGGGGCATTTGATAGGAATTGATCAGGATGAAGTCGCCCTTGAAATTGCAAAAAAACGATTAACACCTTATCTTGAAAAGATTACTTTGGTTAGAGATAATTTTAAAAATGTTAAAAAGGCTTTATATTATCGTGGGTTTGAGGAGATTGATGGAATTATTTTTGATTTAGGCTTCTCATCTCTTCAGGTGGATGATTATGAACGGGGATTTAGTTATAAAAGAGACGCAGTTTTAGATATGCGTATGGACCAACGACAAGAATTGACAGCAAGAGAGATTGTGAATTCCTGGAATGAGAGTGAGTTAACACGAATTATAAAAGAGTATGGAGAGGAAAAGTGGGCCAGCCGGATTGCTCAGTTTATTGTCAGAGAGCGGCAGCGAAAACAGATTGATACTACTCAGGATTTAGTTGATTTGATTAAAGCAGCTATTCCAGCCAGCGCCAGACGTTCTGGTCCTCATCCAGCAAAACGAACTTTTCAAGCTCTCAGGATAGCTGTAAATGATGAATTGGGAGTTTTAAAGAAAGCATTAAAGGATAGTCTTGATTTATTAAAACCAGGTGGACGAATTTGTGTAATTGCATTTCATTCTTTGGAAGATCGGATAGTTAAACAATTTTTCCGTGATCTATCTAAAGATTGCATATGTCCAAAAGATTTTCCGATATGTGTCTGTGGTGTAAAACCGGTGTTAAAAGTGATAACTCGTAAACCAATTACACCTGGACAAGAAGAATTAGAGAAAAACTCTAGGGCGCGGAGCGCATTTTTAAGAGTTGCAGAGAAATTGTAGCTTATTCCTAAAGTTCTATTAATAAGGGAGGGTGAATAGATTGAAAGTGAATAGGCATGCACATTATAAATATGATGCAAATAGATTTATTAATCGAAAGCAGGAAAATAGCATTAAGATAAAGAAACATAAAGAGAAACCTTTCGGATTAAAAGCAATTAGCACTGTTTTTTTTGTTTTTATAATTGGTTTTATTATTATTTTATATGTGAATCAATTCGCAAAAATAAGTACTACTAATTATCAGATTAAGAAATTGGAGAAAGAAATTGCGAAATTAAAGTTAGAAAATGAAAAAATTGAATTTAAAATTTCTCAGAGCCAGAATTTAAAATTAATTGATCAAAAAGCGAAAGACTTTGGTATGGTTGTACCAGATACTTCTATATATGTAACATTGAATCAGGATTCCAAAAAACAGACAGAGGCTTCTGAATCGCTTAAAGAGGATAATAAAATTGTCCATCTTGCTAGTGAAGTTGCAGTTTGGTTTAAAAATTTGACATCTGTTGAGGCGGGAACTTTAGATGAGTAGTTAGTTCTCAAATCATTTTGGAGGGATTCTGATGAGTAATTATTCGAAACTACAGATAAGGAAAAGAATCACAGCACTTTTTCTTATCGTAGTTTTTCTTATGTTATGCTTATTTATTAGACTGATGTGGATACAGGTTGTTAATGGTGGAGAATATTATGATAAAGCTTTAAATCAACGTCTACGGGAGTTGCCGGTTAAGCCAAAAAGAGGCACTATTTATGATCGAAATGGCAAAGAACTGGTGGTGAGCGGAACAGCGGAAACAATTGTGGCTTTTCCAGCTGAAATTAAAGATCCTATTGCTACAGCTAAAGCTTTGGCTGGTGTTTTAACAATGTCTGAAGAGGAAATTTATAATAATATAACAATAAATGCTTCGAGTAGATGGGTTCAGCGGAGAGTTGATGAAAAAATTGCTGCAAAGATTAGAGAATTAGATCTTCCAGGTATTGGGTTTGCTACTGAAAGCAAACGCTTTTTTCCCAATGGAGAATTAGCTTCTCATATATTAGGTTTTTCAGGTGACGATGGTAAAGGGTTAGAGGGTCTTGAAAATACTCTGGATAATTATCTTAGCGGAGTTCCAGGGAGAGTTGCAGTAGAACGGGATGGTAAAAATCGTGAATTGCATGATGGGATTCGAAAATTTTATTCTCCAGTGGAGGGAAATAATGTTTATTTAACGATTGATGAAGTAATTCAATATATCGCAGAAAGAGAGTTAGATGCTGCTTTAACAAAGGTTAAAGCAAGAGGAGGATCAATTATTGTAATGAATCCTGAAACTGGAGAAGTTTTGGCTTTGGCCAATAGGCCAACTTATGATCCGAGTATAACCCCCCGTAGTCCAGATATTTCCTGGAGAAATATTGCTGTTGTAGATTTATATGAGCCTGGTTCCACTTTTAAGATTATTACAACAGTGGCAGCTTTAGAAGAAGGTGTGGTTAATGTTAATGACCGTTTCTTCTGTAAAGGATCAATTCAGGTTGCTGGAGAGTCTATCAGTTGTTGGGAAACAGAAGGTCATGGGAGTCAGACTTTTGCAGAAGTAGTGCAGAATTCTTGTAACCCGGGATTTGTTCAAGTTGGGCAAAGACTTGGTGCTGAACTTCTTTATAAATACGTTAAAGCTTTTGGTTTTGGTACGAAAACGAATATTTCTCTTACAGGTGAAGGTGTAGGTATAGTTAACAAACTTGAGGATATTGGTCCTGTGGAATTGGCAACCCTTTCATTTGGTCATAGTATTAGTGTTACGCCTATTCAGTTAATTACTGCCGTTAGTGCTGTTGCAAATGATGGGCTTTTATTAGAACCACAAATAGTAAGAGAAATTCGCAATACTGAAGGGGAGTTAATCAAAGATTTTGAGATAGTCCCAGTTCGTCAGGTGATCTCTAAAGAGACTGCCGAATTGGCTCGTGAGTTACTTGCAAATGTAGTTAAAGAAGGAACTGGTAAAAATGCACAAATAGAAGGTTATACAGTTGGCGGCAAGACAGGTACTGCTCAAGCTTATGGAGGTGTTCGTTCATATGATTCTTCTTTTATTGGTTTTGTACCTGTAGATGATCCTAAATTAGCGATTTTAGTTGTTTTTTATGATGTTACTAGCTATCCTCATTTTGGTTCTCAGACAGCTGCACCAGTCTTTCAAAAGGTAGCTAAATATGCTTTGAGATATCTCGAAATTCCTCCACAACAGTTAACAGAGGAGGAGAAAACTAATTTTAAACTTAAAGAGGTAGAAATTCCTGACCTCAGGAATCAACCTATTGAATATGCGCGAGAAAAACTTTTAAAGATGGGGTTTATGGTGAAGGTGGAAGGAAATACTGAGCTGGTTTTCGATCAAATTCCTGTTCCTGGCGTGATTATGCCAGAGCGTAGTACAGTGATTCTTTTTGCTCAGGATGGAATTGATAATAAGGGTCGCTATAAGGTAACAGTTCCTGATTTGGAAAAAATGTCTGTAAAAGAAGCATCTAAACTCCTTGCTGAATTGGGACTTAGAATTCAGTATTCAAATGATCAAGGAAAAATTATTAACCAAGTTCCTGTGCCTCATACCAGAGTAGAATCAGGAACAGTGATTAAGATTTTCGTAAAATAGTATAGAAGTTATCAATCTGAAAAATAATAAGTGAGAATCGAGGGATGAATAAGATGAAAAATTTAGAAATAATACTACAAAATCTTGGAGAGTATCAACTTCATAAAGCACCAACTGTGAAAGAAATTACAGGGATAACCTACGATTCTCGCCAAGTTAAACCTGGGTTTATCTTTGTAAGTATCAGAGGTTTTCAATTAGATGGTCATGATTATATCGATCAGGCGATTAAAAATGGTGCGCAGGTGATTGTTATTGAAAAAGATGTACCTTACAATTTAAATATCACTTATATCAAAGTGGAGAATTCCAGGGAGGCATTAGGGAAACTGAGTGAAGCTTTTTATGATTTTTCCTGGCGTAAATTGAATCTGATTGGTGTTACTGGAACGAATGGAAAAACTACTACCACTTATATGATAGAATCAATTTTACGTGGTGTTCAATTAAAAACAGGTGTGATCGGTACGATTCAAAACAAAATAGATGATGAAATTGTTTCCACCCAGAGGACTACACCGGAATCATCAGATTTACACCAATTATTTAACAGAATGGTTTTAAATTGTGTGAATCATACAGTGATGGAAGTTAGTTCTCATGCTCTTGAGCTTAAGAGGGTTATGGATCTTTCGTTTAAGGTGGGCGTGTTTACTAATATTTCTCAGGATCATTTAGATTTTCATGATACTTTAGAAAATTATAAGATAGCTAAAGGAAAACTATTTAAAAACTTATCTATTGATGGGGTGGGTGTAGTTAATCTAGATGATCTTGCAGGGGATTATATGATAGAACAGTGTACTGGTAAAGTATTAACATATGGAATTCATCGAGAAGCAGATATTAAAGCTTTAGAGATTGAGATCAACGTAAATGGAGTTTCTTATCTTTTAGAAACGCCAATAGGTAAAATTAGAATGAATTTAAAGTTTACAGGATATTTCAATGTATACAATTCATTGGCTGCTATAGGTGTAGGTCTGGCTTTACAGATTCCATTAGAAGTTATTAAAGAAGGTCTTGAAAGTTTGTCTGGAGTCGCAGGAAGATTTGAACAGGTAGACGCAGGTCAAAAATTTGGTGTTATTGTTGATTTTGCACATTCTCCTGATGGAATGGAGAATGTGTTAAAGACAGTTCAGGAATTTGAAAATGGAAGAAAAATTGTTGTTTTTGGATGTGGTGGAGATCGAGATAGAACCAAACGTCCTATAATGGGTAAAATTGCTGCTAAATATAGTGATTTAATAATTGTTACATCTGATAATTCTCGAACTGAAGATCCGCTTCAAATTCTGAAAGATGTAGAAGAGGGTTTCAAAGAATTCGAAGGACCAGTTGAATATCACTTGATTGCAGAACGACGTGTTGCAATCTTTCACGCGGTTCGAGAAGCTGAGCCTGGTGATTTAGTAATTATTTTAGGCAAAGGTCATGAAACATATCAGATATGTAATGGTTATACTATCCCGTTTGATGATCGAGAAGTTGTCAAAGAGGCTATATTGGCCAATTTATAGGAGGCGTGTTATGATTCAGATGAATACTTTAGAATTATGTAAGGCTTTAAATGGGGAATTGATTGCTGGATTTAGTAATGAGTTTTCAGGAGTTAGTATTGATAGTCGTAAAATTGAATCAGGTCAACTATTCTTTGCTATTGTTGGGGAAAAGATGGACGGTCACAAATTTGTCGAAGATGCATTAATACAAGGTGGAACTGGAGCTATAGTTGATTGTGAGATGGATATTGAATTAAAAGAAGGACAGTTTCTTATAAAAGTAAAAGACACGACTTCTGCATTACAGGATCTTGCTCATTATTATCGTAAAAAATTTGATATTAAAGTAGTTGGAATCACAGGAAGTGCAGGAAAAACGACAACGAAAGATATGATTGCTTCAGTATTAAGAGAAAAATATAATGTTTTAAAAACTGAAGGAAATTTAAATAATTATTATGGGCTTCCTCTAACTCTATTTCAATTAAAATCTGAGCATGAAGTTCTGGTTGTTGAGATGGGGATGAGTGATTTAAAAGAGATCGAATTATTAGCTAAATTAGCTGAGCCTGAGTTTGGGGTGGTAACTAATATTGGGCATAGTCATCTTGAGCATTTAAAGACATTAGATAATGTTGTTTTAGCAAAACAGGAATTGATTGAAAATTTAGTAGGTCAAAGGATTGCTATTTTAAATGTAGATGATTATAGAGTAAGAAAGATGTCTGCTTTGGCAGATCAGGCTGTATTTTTTGGTATGGATGAATTGGCTAATTATCGGGCGTTGAAAGTTGATCAGAATGAATTAAAGGGAATGAAGATTATTTTGGAAGGTGAAAAAATTTCTTTTGATATTCCTCTTCCGGGTGAACATAATGTATATAATGCGCTTGCTGCAATAGCAGTTGGGCGCGTATTGGGAGTTAGTTTTTCTAAGATTCAAGAGGGATTGAAAAATTTTCAGCCTTCTAAGATGAGAATGAATATAAGCAAGTTGGGTGAAAATATTACCTTGCTAAATGATGCATATAATGCAAATCCAGATTCGATGCAAGCTAATTTAGAAGTTCTTGCTAATTGTTCTGGACGAAAAATTGCAGTAGTAGGCGATATGTTAGAGTTGGGATCTTTTGCAGAAAAATCTCATTTTGATATTGGAAGATTTGCTGCCCTTAAAGGTATAGATCTGATATTTATTAAAGGAGATTATCGAAAGTTTGTAGCTGAAGGGGCCGTCGCTGGTGGATTGAGTTCTGATAAAATCTTTACTTTTGCAAGCAATCTTAAATTGGCAGAACAACTTCTTGATGTAGTTCAACCTGGAGATACTATTTTGATTAAGGGATCACGTGGAATGAAAATGGAAGAAGTTGCAAAAATACTAGGAGAAAAGATTAAATAGTTTATTTGCTAAGTGTTTAACGACATTTCAGAAGGGGTTTTTAGAGTCCTCTATAGGTGGGGATAAAAGCCCTACAATAATTTCAAAACTTTAGTGAGAGTTTAAATTTCCTTCTGAAGTCGTTAAATTTAAGAGATAATAACGTAGTTATTATCTCGACTTTAAGGGAGGAAGAAGTAATATGACAGGAAATATAACACTTTTATATGCTTTAGGATTATCCATTTTAATTGCTCTTATAACTGGTCCAGGATTTATTCGTATTTTCTATAGATTGAAATTCGGTCAACAGATTCGCGAAGTTGGGCCAAAGAGCCATTTTCGGAAAAAAGGAACTCCTACTATGGGTGGGATTATGATAATTTTAGCAATCCTTGTCGCTACGTTTGTGGTAGTCCCCCTTACAGATCAGATTCTTTGGGCTCTTTTTCTGACATTAGGATTTGGTCTTATAGGTCTTTTAGATGATCTAATAAAAATTGTGGCGGCCCGTTCATTAGGTTTAAGAGCATGGCAGAAGATTGTTGGTCAGCTCATTTTGAGTGGCCTTTTGGCATTTTATGTAATAGGTGAGCCTGCATTGATGGAAATATTGATTCCTTTTACCAATCTGACCGTGAATTTAGGAATTTTTATGGTTCCTGTGGTGATGTTTTTGATCATCGGGACTGTGAATGCTGTTAATTTAACCGATGGTCTGGATGGATTGGCTTCTGGAGTAACGATTGTTGTTTCTTTAACTTTTGCTTTGATCCTTTTTTTGCAAGGAAAGTTGGAGATGGCTGCATTTACTTTGGCTGTGACTGGCGCATGTATCGGTTTTTCCAAGTTTAATTCTCATCCAGCGCAAGTTTTTATGGGAGATACTGGTTCATTTGCTCTAGGTGGTGCACTATCTGCTATAGCAATCTTTAGTCAAACAGAGATTTTTTTGGGGATAATTGGTGGTGTTTATGTGTTAGAAACGCTTTCTGTGATGATGCAGATTAGTTACTTTAAGATGACAGGTGGAAAGAGAATCTTTAAAATGAGTCCACTACACCATCATTTTGAATTGAGTGGCTGGAGTGAACCACAGGTAGTAACACTCTTTATAATTGCTTCTATCTTTTTAGCAGCAATTGGACTGATTGGTTTTATTCGATTTATCTAGAAGGGGCAGGGGATAAAAATGGATTTGAAAGGTAAGCGTATAGGAGTTATAGGACTAGGAAAACGAACTGGTGTGGTCACTACAAAAATTCTAGTAAGTTTGGGAGCAGAGGTAGTTGTAAGTGATATAAAACCTGCTGAAAAATTAAATGAAGAACTTTCAATGTTAAAGAATTTTTCTGGGGTTGAATATGATCTGGGTGGGCATACAGAAAAGGTGCTTAATGTGGATATGATCATTACTAGTCCAGGAGTTCCTGTAGACATTCCAATTTTTCATGAAGCGAAAAAGAGGGGAATTGAAGTTATTAGTGAGATTGAACTCTCTTACCGTCTTTCAAAAGCTCCTTTTATTGCTATTACTGGAACGAATGGCAAAACAACAACCACTTCTTTAATCGGTGAACTATTAAAACCATATCCTCACCGGGTTTTTGTTGGTGGAAATATTGGTCGTACATTGATTGGTGAAGTTTTGAATCTTTCAGAAGATGATTTGGTAGTTGCAGAAGTGAGTTCTTTTCAGTTAGAAACTGTTGAAAAGTTTTATCCAAAGATTGCCCTGTTTTTAAACTTAACCCCTGATCATCTTGATCGGCATAAGACTATGGAAGCATATCTTCACGCGAAAATGAATATTTTTAAAAATCAATCTGAGGAAGATTATGTTATATTAAATGCAGATGATCGTTCGTTACGAAAGATTGCTCCTGAAATTCCTTCAAAAATTATTTGGTTTAGTCGAAAGGACAAGAAATTGCCAGGAATGTATCTTGATGGGAAAATGATGATTGCTGAATTCGATGAAGAACCAGTGGAAATACTTTCAGTTGATGAACTTTTGATTCGAGGAGATCACAATATAGAAAATGCTCTTGCTGCTGCTGCTGCTGCTTTGCTAGTTGGAATCTCTCCTGAAAAAGTTAGAATGGGTTTGCGTAATTTTACAGGTCAGGAGCATACTTTAGAATATGTTTTAACAGATAAAGGTGTGCAGTATTATAATGATTCGAAGGGTACAAATCCAGATGCTTCAATCAAGGCACTTAAAGCTTTTCAAGAACCAGTGGTTCTTATTGCAGGGGGTTTAAGTCGTGATTTGGATTTTACTGAGTTTATCGAGGTGGTAATTGAAAAAGCTAAGGTCTTGATTTTGCTCGGTGAAACAAAAGAAGAATTGTATAAAAAGGCTTTAGATTGTGGATTTAGTGGTGAGCTTGAAGTTGTTGAAAATTTAGAAATAGCGGTGAAATTATCCCAAAGTTTAAGCAAGCCTGGAGATGTAGTAATTTTATCACCTGCTTGTGCTAGTTGGGATCAATTTTCAAGCTATGTTGAAAGAGGCAGACTTTTTAAGGAGTATGTAACAAAATTGGCAAAGAACTGATGGGGAGGAATAGACTGATGAAAAGAATGGAAAGATCCTCGCCTGATATTTTGATCTTCATTATGGTGATCATTCTTATGGGAATGGGGATTGTAATGATTTATAGTGCCAGTGCAGTCCAGTCAGGTTTTAAATATCTTCTTCGGCAATTGATGTGGTCAGTGGTGGGAATTGCTGGAATGATCTTTTTTATCGAGTTTGATTATCGACGATACCGAAAAATGAGTGGATGGCTTTTACTTTTTTCTGTTATTGGACTTTGTTTAGTATTAGTTCCTGGTATAGGAATTGTAGTAAATGGATCAAGACGTTGGTTGGGCTTTGGATCTTTTCGTTTTCAACCTTCCGATATTGCTAAATTTGCCTTAGTAATCTTTTTAGCAAATTATCTCGCAACTTACTCAGAAAAAATGCAAACAAAATTACGAACATTAATTGTACCTCTTGCTATTGGAGGTTTGGTCTGTTTATTGATTTCAGTAGAAGATTTGGGAACCGCTGCGACTTTAGGTGGAACACTCTTTTTAATGATTTTTTCAGTAGGTGTACCTTTAAAAATTCTTAGTGGATTATGTACGATGGTTACACCAGGATTTTTGTATTTTATTTTTTCTGAAAAATATGCCTATCGGAAAGCTCGTTTGCTTTCTTTTCTTGATCCATGGGCTGATCCATTAGATAAAGGTTATCATATTATTCAGTCTCTATATGCTTTGGGTTCTGGAGGAATTTTCGGAATGGGCTTTGGGCAAAGTAAGCAAAAGTTTTATTATCTTCCTGAGGCAAATACAGATTTTATCTTTGCGGTCCTTGGAGAAGAACTAGGATTAGTGGGAACTTGTTTTGTTTTATTATTATTCTTTTTACTGGGCTGGCGGGGATTTCAGATTGCCCTGCGATGTGAGGATCTTTTTGGTTCACTACTAGCTGTTGGCTTGACTTCAATGATAATTTTGCAAGCATTTATCAATATAGCTGTAGTAACAGGTTCAATGCCTGTTACTGGGATAACTCTACCTTTTATTAGCTATGGAGGTTCATCTTTGTGTATTATGCTTTCAGCAGTAGGAATATTATTGAATATATCCCGGTATGCTCGGGATCTGTAGAATGACTGGAGTGGTGAAGATGAAGTTTATTATCACTGGTGGTGGAACAGGAGGACATATTTATCCCGCTCTTTCGATTGCTCAGGGATTAAAAATGGAGTTTGACGAAGCAGAGATATTGTATATCGGAACAGAATCAGGTATGGAAAAAGATATTGTTCCTAGAGCGGGTTACAAGATTGAATTTGTCAGTGCAGAAGGACTTAGTCGTAAATTGACCTTGAAAAATGTCAAGACTGTGCTTAAGACTGTTTCTGGTGTTATTCAGGCAATAAATATTATCAGGCGTTTCAAGCCAGATATGGTGATTGGAACTGGGGGATTTGTTTCTGGCCCTGTAATGTTGGCAGCAGTTTTGTTGAAAAAGCCTACATTGATTCATGAACAAAATGCTTATCCTGGATTGACCAATCGATTGATTGGCAATCATGTAAGTCAAATTGCTCTTAGCTTTGATGAATCAAAAAAATATTTTAAATCAAAAAAAATTATTCATACGGGTAATCCTATAAGGAAAGAGATTTTAAACAGAAACAGAGAAGAAGGATATAGAAATTTACAACTAAATTCTGGCAAGAGGACAATTCTGGCTTTTGGTGGGAGTGGTGGTGCAACCAGTTTAAATAAAACTATGCTGGGTTTTTATGATTATGTTAATAAAAATTCTGATATCCAATTGATTCACGTAACAGGAAAGCGCGATTATCAGAAACAATTAAAGTGGATTGAGGAAGGAAAATTGCACCTTGGGTCAAGGATACAACTGAAAGAATATCTTTACCATATAGAAGATGCTTATGCTGTAAGTGATTTAATTATCGGGCGGGCAGGTGCGATTACTCTTGCTGAGATGACGGCAAGGGGAATTCCAGCAATTTTGATACCTTTTCCTTATTCTACAGAAAATCATCAAGAGCATAATGCCCGTGCATTAGAGAAAGCTGGAGCAGCCCGGATGATTTTAGATAGTGAGTTAACCGGGGTCAGTTTAGCTGAAAAAATCGACGAGATTTTTACAACTCGAGGCATGATAGAGAGAATGAAAGAGGCCAGTTTAAAGATGGGAAGACCTGATGCAGATAAAAGAATAATTCAGATAGTAAGGGAAATATTAAACTAATGTAATGGACAAGCAAAAAATATTTGCACATAATCTAAGGGGCTGCATAAGATGAGATATGTGGCAGTTCTGGGTACGTAAAGGAGTGAAGTGGATGGATACCAAAAAGATTCATTTTATTGGTATTGGTGGTATTTCTATGAGTGGAATTGCCAGTATTTTGCTTGATCTGGGATTTGAGGTATCAGGCTCTGATTTAAAAGATTCTCCATTATTAAGGGATTTAGAAAAGAAAGGTGCCCAGGTCTTTGTTGGCCATGATGAAGTTAATCTAAAAAATCCAGATGAAGTAGTAGTAACGGCGGCTATCCCGCCAACCAATGTTGAATTAATGAAAGCACGAGAATTAGGGATTCCGATTGTTAAACGTGCTCAAATGATAGCTAGACTGATGAATTATAAAAAGGGAATTGCTATTGCAGGGACTCATGGTAAAACTACAACAACATCGATGGTTTCTTTGCTATTGGATAAAATCGGATTGGATCCAACAGTCTTAATAGGCGGAGAGTTAAACGACATAGGTGGCAATGCTAAGTTGGGTCAAGGGGAATATCTGATCACTGAAGCAGATGAAAGCGATGGATCTTTTTTGTATTTTGAACCTTTGGTATCGGTAGTTACAAATATTGAGTCAGATCATATGGATTATTATGGAACAGAAGAAAATTTAAAAGATACTTTTATTAAGTTTTTAGAAAAGGTTCCATCTAATGGAGTTAAAATTGTTTGCTGGGATGATCCTGTAATCCGTTCATTGGTAAATGCTGATGATGCAAATTTAATGACTTATGGTTCTCGTGATGATTGTGTGGTACAAATGAAAGATACAAAATTTTTCCCTCAACATACAGAAGTTGAAGTGTATTATAAAGGTAGTCTGCAGGGTCAATTGATTCTTCAAGTTCCAGGACTACATAATGTGTATAACAGTCTTGCTGCTGTAGCTGTCGGATTTTATTTAGGGTATTCTTTTGATGAGATTGCTCAGTATCTTGGCCAATTTAAAGGTGTACATCGACGTTTTGAGAAGAAGGGGCTTGTTAATGATGTCTTAGTAGTAGATGATTATGCCCATCATCCTACAGAGATTAAGATGTCTTTAAAAGCAGCTAAGCAACGTGGAAAGAATAGAGTGATTGCAATATTTCAACCACATCGTTATTCTAGGACTTTACACTTAAAAGATGATTTTAGTAAATCTTTTTCTGACGCAGATACAATAATTATGACTGGGATATATAGTGCTGGTGAAAAACCAATAAAAGGTGTTGATGGTCATGACTTAGCTCAATTAACTGAGCAATATGAGAACAGACCGGTTAAATATTTTTCTAATCTTGAGGGTATAGCTGAATACTTATCTGATATAGTTCAGCCTGGAGACTTAGTAATTACATTGGGAGCTGGGGATATTTATCAAGTTGGAGAAGAGTTGTTGAAAATTTTAAGTGGTTCAGGTCTTTCTTTAAGGATTACGTGATATGGAGATTCGCAAAAAAGAGCTCTTAAAATATCATACGGGGTTAAGAATTGGAGGGCCAGCAAGTTTGTTTATGATCCCTAATAGAATTGAAGATTTGCGCCAAGCGGTGGTTTTAAGTGGGAGAAAGAAGATGCCTTTTAAAGTGATAGGTAATGGTTCTTCCATAATAGTATCTTCCAAAGGATATGATGGGATAATAATCAAGTTGGTTAATGTGTTAAATCATATTCGATTTGAAAAAAACCGTATTTATGTGGGAGCTGGCGCAACTATGCCTACTCTTATTCGGCAAGCTTTGGCTCGTGGTCTAAATGGACTTGAAAACTGGTGGGGATTGGCTTCAACCGTTGGAGGATGGTTGATTCGGATGGGGCTCTCTCAAAAGCCTTATCTGGATCACCTTATTAATGAGCTCTATGTAATGGAACCTGATGGTTGTCTAACCCGTTTTATTGAACCATCACAGATTTTTGATAAAGGATTTTTTAACCAAAGGGTAGTGGTAGAGGTTGTATTTCAATTGAGACCAGGAGATCGAGACGAGATGAATTTAGAGATAGAAAGACGTCAGGCTGAATGTGATTTTTTGGCCCAAACGAGATTGCCGATGGCTGGTCCAATTTTTCTAACATCTGAAGGAGATTTAACAAGTCTATTTGTTGACAAAAAACTATCTGGTTTGCGGATAGGAAAAGCCGCACTTTTGGGTATAGGTAATGGTTATGTAACTAATCTTGGAGATGCAACATATCAGGATGTTCTAAAACTTATTGATAGAGTTAAACAAATAGTTAAAGATAAAGATTTGAAATCACGTGATGGATTGTGCCTATTGTCTGAAAAGGAAGTGATTCAATGTTAAAATACGAAATCACAGGTGGTCACAGATTAGAGGGAACTGTTAGGATTAGTGGATCTAAAAATTCAGTTTTGCCAATCCTAGCTGCAACCGTACTTTCTAATGGTAAGAATATTATTCATGATGTTCCACGTTTGAAAGATGTGGAAGTAATGATTGAAGTTTTGCGTCATTTAGGTGCGATAATTAAATTTGAAGAAAATACATTGGAAGTAGATACTTCAAACATTAATGTATATGAAATTCCTGATAACCTTATGCGTAAAATGAGAGCAACAGTTTTTTTAATGGGTCCATTGCTAGGAAGGTTTGGAAAAGTAACAATATCTCAACCTGGGGGTTGTAGTATCGGACCTCGTCCTATAAATTGGCATATAAAAGGATTAAAAGAATTGAATACAGAATTTACAGAAGGGCATGGTTTTATAATTGGTGAGGTAAAAGGAGAACTTTTGGGTCGAGAAATCCATTTAGATTTCCCAAGTGTTGGGGCTACTGAAAATCTCATGATGGGAGCAGTATTAGCTAAGGGTACAACGTGGATTCGTAACTGTGCTAAAGAGCCTGAGATTGTAGATTTGCAGAATTTTTTAAATCAGATGGGTGCAAAGGTTAGAGGTGCAGGTACAGATATGATTAAGATCGAAGGAGTACAAAAACTACATACCACTGAGTACACGATTATCCCAGATCGAATTGAAACAGGAACATATATGATTTTGGCTGCCACTACAGGTGGTAATCTAGTAATTGAAAATACGATTCCTGAACATGTAGAAGCTCTTATCGCTAAATTAAATGAATCTGGTGTTCAGGTATCATGCGAAAATGATACGATCCATGTAAAGGGAAATCAGCGGATGAATGCATTGGAGATAAAAACTCTTCCTTATCCAGGATTTCCCACTGATTTGCAAGCTCAAATGATGACAGCATTGGCTGTTGCTGATGGAACTAGTATAATTACAGAAACAATCTTTGAGAATCGATTTAAACACGCAGAGGAACTAGTTAGAATGGGAGCTAATATTCGAATTGAAGGTCATACAGCTATTGTTAATGGTGTTTCACAAATTACAGGTGCTTCAGTTGAAGCTACTGATTTACGAGCTGGGGCAGCTTTAATAATTGCGGGATTGATAGCAGATGGCACAACTACTATTTATAGTGGTGAACATATTGAACGAGGTTATGAAAAACTTGTGGAAAAATTAATTCATATAGGTGGTAAAATTAAAAAGTTGATAGATTAAGAAAAAGAGAGGGGTGTAGGGATGAAAAAAGGAATATTTATTTTGTCAACTTTGTTGTTATTGATCATTGGAATCGTTTTAATTATGCACTCCTCTTATTTTGAGATTAAAGAAATTTTAGTGGTTGGAAATGAAATTTTAACGACAGAGCAGATAATTGAAATATCTGGAATATCCAAAGGACAGAATCTTTTTTTGGTTCCAGGTCGGGAAGTTGTAAATAGATTGATGAACTATGTTCGAATTAAAGGAATAAAATTTGAACGAAATTTCCCTGATCAAATAGTGATTCAGATAAATGAAAGAACTGGTTTAATGTTGATTTTTACAGAAGATGGTAGGTGGATTGAACTTGACCAGGATGGACAGATTTTAGAAACTTTTACTACAAAAGAAATTTCGCGTCTTCCTATCATGGAGGGATTAAATTCGAAAATTATAGGAACTCATATAGAGATGACTGATGATTTAAATAATATAATATTTTTGCTAGAAGCTTTATTATTTATGCAAGACAAGATGAGTAAGGTTAGTTATCAAGGGGGAGAAATTATTGTTACATTACGTTCTAAAGGAACTATTAATTTTGGACAACCAGTAAATCTGAAAAAAAATATACAAATACTAGAAAAAATATGGGAAAATTTAGAAACTGTACTTGACAAACTTGATTATATCAAATTTAACTATGAGAAAAAGCCTGTTATTCGTTTTATAGATGCAGAAACTACTAAATCTTTCTCTATACCTATAGAAAAATATTAAAAAAAGAGGAGATTAAAGTTTCTTGTTGAATCATTTTATGAAGGGTGATTCAAAGAAAGGGGGGCAGTAAGTGATGCAAAAGAGGGTAATCACTGGGCTGGATATTGGAACTACAAAAATTTGTGTTATCATAGCAGAAATAACACAAGATGGTATCTTGGAAGTAATTGGAATTGGAACTAGCCCCTCTATAGGCCTGCGAAAGGGTGTAGTTGTCGATATTGATCAGACGGTTAAAAGTATTTTGGATGCTGCAAGTAAGGCTGAAAGGATGGCAGGGGTTCTAATAGATACTGCTTTTGTTGGTATAGCAGGTGCTCATATTAATTCGGTAAATAGCCGTGGTGTTGTGGCTGTTACTGGATCAGAAAAAGAGATAAAAGATAGTGATATTATACGAGTAGTGGAAGCGGCTCAATTTATTAATATTCCTCCAAATCGTCATGTGATTCATGTTTTGCCGAGAGAGTTTATAATCGATGGATGTCGAGGAATTAAAGATCCTTTGGGTATGTCTGGTACTCGTTTAGAGGTTGATGCTCATATAGTAACTGGTTCGACTACTTCAATACAAAATTTGATTAAAAGTGTGAAAAAAGCAGGAATTTCTGTTTCAGAGGATAATGTGGTTTTAGAACCACTTGCTGCTAGCTCAGCAGTATTAAGTGAAGATGAACAGGAGTTGGGTGTTGTTTTAATTGATATCGGTGGAGGCACAACAGATATTGCTATTTTCCAAGAGGGTAATATTGCTTATACTTCTGTTTTACCAGTTGGCGGAGATCATGTGACAAATGATATTGCCGTTGGTCTTAGATGTCCGGTATTAAAAGCGGAAGAGTTGAAAATAAAAAATGGCTGTGCAGTAATAGAACAGGTTTTTGAAACGGAGATCCTAGAAGTGCTTGCTGTTAGTGGTAAAAGGAGTCATCAAATTTCTCGAAAGTACTTATGTGAGATAATTGAACCAAGAATGTATGAGATTTTTTCTTTGGTTCAAAAAGAGATTGTTAAAGCAGGTTACGAAGGACTGTTACCTGCAGGAGCGATATTGACTGGGGGAGCTTCTTTGTTAGAAGGGAATCTTGATTTGGCGAGTGAAATTTTGGATATTCCTGTTAGATTAGGAACTCCTGATGGAATTCATGGATTGGTTGATTTTTTGGCTAAAGATATTTATCGCTTCCAGAACGATAAAAATTCTTTAAATACAGCGGCTTTCGCCACTGCAGTTGGATTGCTTCGGTATGGTTCTAATCAAATTTTTCATGTAGAAAATTTTAGTATTAGAGAAAATAACCTGTTAGAAAACCTCTTTGACCGATTACGCGGTTGGGTAAAAGACTTTTTTTAACAAAAGATTAGTGAACTCGTCCAGCTAAAGCTGAACATAGGGGCTTCAGTAGGGGATTCTACCCCCACTGAAGATTTAAAACAATTCCCACCACTTATAGAAGTGGGGGTCTTAACTCAAAAGATAAACTAAGAAGTATCACATAATGTCAGGAGGGAACTGATTTCATGTTTGAATTCGGAGCTGAAATGCGACAGTTTGCAAACATAAAAGTAATCGGTGTTGGTGGCGGTGGAAGCAATGCTATCAATCGAATGATTGCAGAGGGATTATTGGGAGTGGAGTTTTTAGCCATCAATACAGATGCTCAAGCTTTAATTGCTTCTAAAGCGGATACAGCATTACAGATTGGCGAGAAGTTAACCAAAGGGCTAGGAGCAGGTGCAAACCCTGAAATCGGCGAGAAAGCCGCTGAAGAAAGTAGAGAAGACCTCAAAGAAGCTATTACTGGTGCAGATATGATTTTTATTACTGCAGGAATGGGTGGTGGAACAGGAACTGGTGCTGCTCCTATAGTTGCAGAAATTGCAAAAGAAACTGGAGCACTTACTGTTGCTGTTGTTACAAAGCCATTAACTGTTGAGGGGCGACAACGGATGGAAAAAGCCGACCGCGGGATTGTAAATTTAAAAAGTAAAGTTGATACATTGATTGTTATCCCTAATGATCGTCTTCTCCAGGTTGTAGAAAAACAAACCTCAATATTGGATGCTTTTAAAACAGCAGATGATGTTTTACGGCAAGGTGTACAAGGTATCTCCAATTTGATCACTCAGACTGGTTTAATTAATTTAGACTTTGCTGATGTAAAAACGGTTATGACTGATGCTGGTTCTGCTTTGATGGGTATCGGTACTGGTAAAGGAGAGAATCGGGCAGTAGAAGCTACTAATATGGCTATTGCTTCTCCATTATTAGAAGCGTCCATTGACGGGGCTAAAGGGGTTCTTCTGAATATAACTGGAGGAATTGACTTAGGATTACATGAAGCAAATGATGCTGTGCGTATTATTTCTGAAGTAGCCGACCCTGATGCAAATATTATTCTTGGAGCAGTAATTGATGAAAATTTGAGTGATGAAATTCAAGTAACTGTAATAGCAACTGGTTTTGATCAAAATGTACGAGCAAATGTAAAAGAATTTGAAGAAGAATTAGATATTCGCTCATTTGGTGATGATGATTTAGATATCCCAGCTTTTTTACGCAGAAGAAAAAAATAATAATGTGCTATAAATCTCGATGATTAACGCTAAAGTGTTTAATCATCGGGATTTTCTGATTTTACAGGGTTTTGACAAATTTAGACGTGTTTTGTGCAAATGTTTAATAAGTTGAGCTTTAGTGTGGATAGGAGATGTAAATGACGAAAAAAGGGTGGTATACTTTAACTTGTCTGTAAATATAGTTATATATGATAGGGAAATTAAGATGACCTTAGTAAGCCTTAAGTAATGGAGGTAACCCATGAATGCCGGGAAATTAATAATCAACCTTGATGTTTTGTTTTTTAATGATTTTTTAATGACCTTTGTTCTTCTATGGGCAACGGCGAAATTTTCAGGTATTAAGATTCATCTTTGGCGAATAGTGGGTAGTGCTTTAATTGGGTCTTTTTACACTGTAATACTAGTCTTACCATGGTTTGATGGATTGACTGGTATTATTCATATTATCTGTCACTTAATTTTAAACCTGGCAGTCGCAACTTTGATGATTAAAATTGCATTTGGTTCATTGAAAGTGAACAAGTTCATCAAAGTATTAGGATATTTTTATCTAATAACGTTTTTGGCAGGTGGAGCAGCATTTAGTATATATTTTATTATAGGTTCTTCTCCAACTCAGTGGATTTTGGGATGGATGAATCTTGGGAATTCGTATGGTTGGCTTTATTTTGTAGCTATAATATTAGTTATTTTCATTGGGCGATATGGTTGGAATTGGATTAGAGAAAAGCTGCATAGGCAGGAATACCACTTAAAGTTTACTGTCTGTATCAATGATAAGTCTGTGGAATTACTAGGTCTAGTGGACACAGGAAATTTGTTGAAAGAACCAATGACTAATAGGCCAGTTATAGTGGTTGAAATGAAAGAACTTAACGAACTTTTTTCACCTGAGGTTTTGAAGATTTTGTCTGATGAAAAAGAAGATGTCATTGAACAATTAGAAAAACTATTAGAAACACCTTGGTATAGCAGATTTAGAATTATTCCATTTTCGTCTTTGGGTAAAAAGAGTGGATTATTGGTTGGCTTGAAACCAGATCATGTAGAAATAATAGGCGATGAAGTGCATCAAATTAAAAGAGTTATTCTCGCCCTATATCAAGGGGAATTGGACTTAATGGGTGAGTATCAAGCTTTACTTCACCCGGAATTACTTGAGGCTATTGTCTTTGAAAATTAGTGTAGAATTGAGTTAAAATTTATTTATTTTCATAAGGGGGTTTCGGTGTGAAGTTATTGCATTTTCGATTATTTTTTCAACTTTTAAAAATTCGAATTTTACAGCGTTTTGGTTTCTACCAATCTCCAATATATTATGTAGGTAGCAGTGAAGCGTTACCACCACCATTGACATCTGATGAAGAAAAATATTTCCTAAACAAATTGGGGCAAGGAGATAAAGCTGTTCGAAGTATTTTGATTGAACGAAACCTTCGTTTGGTAGTATATATTGGCCGTAAGTTTGAAAACACAGGGATTGATATCGAAGATTTGGTTTCTATTGGTACTATTGGTTTAATAAAAGCTGTAAATACTTTTGACGTCGGGAAAAATATTAAATTAGCTACATATGCTTCTCGTTGTATTGAAAATGAGATTTTAATGTATCTTAGGAGGAATAACAAAAAACGATCTGAAGTAAGTTTTGATGAACCTCTCAATATTGATTGGGATGGTAATGAACTAAAACTATCGGATGTATTGGGAACAGATGTAGATTTGATATACAAATATATTGAAGAAGCAGTGGATAAAGAACTATTAGAAGAAGCAATGGAACGATTGACAGAAAGAGAACAACAGATTTTGATTCTTCGATTTGGACTTCGGACAAAAGGTGATACAAAAACACAAAAAGAGGTAGCAGATCAATTGGGAATTTCCCAATCATATATTTCTCGTTTAGAAAAGAGGATTATTAAAAAATTAAAGCGTGAAGTTAAAAAAATGGAATAGGCCAGAAATAAGCAAGAAAAGATGGCAAAAACGTTGTAGGGAAGCAATCCTAGCAACTAGTTTTGCCATCTTTTTTTGCTTATTTCTGGTCTTATTTTATTTCTAATGTATAACCTGCCTTAGAATGGGTGAACATGAGAACGTTAATCTTATTATCTCAACTGTGCATGAAGAAAAATTTTCATGTATAATTGATTTTTTCAGTGGTAATACTGTTAATGGATGCAGTAAAATTGGCAGTAAGTGGGAGGGACAGAGAAATGGCAAATAAAGTAGAAATCTGCGGCGTGAATACCTCTGAATTACCGGTTTTGTCTAATGACGAGATGCGAATTTTATTTAGAAAGTTGCAATCTGGAGATCACTCTGTTCGTAACAGGATTGTTGGCGGGAACTTACGTTTAGTTTTAAGTGTTATTCAACGTTTTAACAATCGAGGAGAACATGTAGATGACCTATTTCAGGTGGGATGTATTGGTTTGATGAAAGCAATTGATAATTTTGATTTAAGTCAGAATGTCCGATTTTCCACTTATGCAGTACCGATGATCATTGGTGAAATACGTCGTTATTTAAGAGATAATAATCCGATTCGAGTAAGCCGTTCTTTAAGAGACACTGCTTATCGTGCTTTACAAATTAAAGAATCATTGATTAATAAAAAAAATAAAGAGCCGACTCTTGCAGAAATAGCTAAAGAATTAGGAATTTCTAAGGAAGAGATTGTATACGCTCTTGATGCAATTCAAGAACCAATTTCATTATTTGAACCGATTTATCATGATGGTGGGGATCCAATTTATGTGATGGACCAGATTAGTGATGATAAGAATGAGGATGAAAATTGGTTAGAAGGAATTGCTGTCCGAGAAGCATTGCGTAAATTGAATGACCGAGAAAATTTAATATTATCTCTTCGGTTTTATGAGGGTAAGACTCAAATGGAAGTCGCGGATAGTATAGGAATTTCACAGGCGCAGGTATCAAGACTTGAAAAGGCTGCTTTAGGGCATTTAAGACGTTATGTAGCTGATGAATGATAAAGGAGGCATTATACTTTATGAGGCGGTTATATGTTCTGATTATAGCAACTTTAGTAATTTTAATCTGCATGGGATTTAATTCTTCTCGTGCGGTAGTTTGGGATAATAATGATGAGATTAATGCCTATTGCTCAGAGAATCTATTAAGATTGCATGTTCTGGCAAATAGTAGTTCACCAGAAGATCAATATTTGAAGCGTCAGGTTCGATATTTAATTTTGAAAGAAACCAATGGATTATTTAAAGAAGTATCAGGTTTAGACCAAGCGTTAGATGTAACAAATACTAATCTATTAAATTTTCAAAGGAAAGTCGAGGAATATCTTTTAAGTGAAGGTAAGAGAATCCCGGTCAAAATGGAGATAGGTAGCTTTGAGTTTCCAACTAGAACTTATGGCAATGTAACTCTTCCAACAGGAGAATATCGAGCTCTAAGAATTATATTAGGCGAAGGTGAAGGTAATAATTGGTGGTGTGTTCTGTTTCCACCCTTATGTTTAGATCAGGATGAAAAATTTACAGAGGAACAGGAGAATCAATTGGCTTCACTGGCTTTTCAGAAGAAACAGGGAGATTTAAAGGTTGAATATCGTTTTAAAATATTAGAAGGCTTAAGCAAAATACCAAAATGGGTTAAGGCAAATTATCTAGATATTTTAAAAATTGGTTTGTTTAAGCATAATGGATTACTAAACTAAAGATAACGAAGAGCTGAGGGATTAGTTCCCTTAGCTCTTTAGTTTTTATGAAAAGAAGGAGTTAAAACTTAAATAAAATAATAAAAATTTTCTTGCACATATTTCCCATCTCCATCATATAATAGTTATAGGGATTATTTCTTTACTATTGGGGAGGGAGATGGGAATGATAAAAACCTCTGAGTTATGGTCTAAAGAGGTTATAAATGTGGCGGATGGACGTCGATTGGGAATGATTGAAGATGTTGAATTGAATCTTAAGGCAGGCAGAATTGATTCAATTGTCATTCCCGGAAGACCTGGTTTATTTGGTATTTTTGGTGGAAGTGATGAATTGGTGATTGATTGGAGTCAGATCCATAAAATTGGAGAAGATGTGATTATAGTAGATATAAAGAAATTTTTGGAACCAAATCATCAAAAGAAATAATAGGTGTTGAATCCACTTTGCCTCTTAGAGGATTATAAGTGGATTTTTTGATTATCATCTCGCACGTTTTTATAAAATAGTCTAATTTTTTCAGTTGTCACAACAGGAAAAAATTGATATAATGAAGTAAAAATTAAGGAAAGGTAGAATAAAAATGAAATGTCCTTATTGTAACTATACTGAAAGTAAAGTTGTAGATTCGAGAGCAATTGAAGTAAGCACATCAATTCGTCGGCGGCGAGAATGTTTAAGTTGTGGTGAAAGATTTACCACATATGAGCGTATCGAAGAACTTCCTTTGACTGTTCGAAAAAGAGGTAATAGTCAGGAATTTTTTGATAAGAATAAGCTTTTGACGGGGATTTTGAAAGCATGTGAAAAACGACCAGTTAATCGTAAGGATTTAGAGGATATAGTCAAAGACATAGAGCATGATTTTAGAAATCGGATGGAGACTGAAATAAAAAGTGAGGAAATAGGCCAAATGGTAATGGAACGTTTAAGACATATTGATGAAGTTGCCTATGTGCGCTTTGCCTCAGTCTATCGCCAGTTTAAAGATATTAAAATATTCAAAGAGGAATTGGAGAAGCTATTGGATAGCTAAACCATCTTTTGTGGAGAATGGATTGGGAGGGTGGATGGTGAAGAAGGTATCTAAAAATGGTGTGGAGTGGATGGTATTTGAGCGGCTTTCTAAAGAAAGTGGTATTGTCCATGGGTTTTCGACACGTATTGGTGGGGTTAGCCAAGCTCCATATGATGGGTTGAATTTGGCTTTTCATGTGGGGGATGATCTTGAGGATATTATTATAAATCGGCGAAGGTTTCTAAATGTGCTTGGTCTTTGGTTAGAAGATTTAACTGCTGGTGAGCAGGTGCATAGTGATAAGATTCGAATTGTAAAAAGAGAGGAACGAGGTAGAGGTACTTTTAACTATGAAACAGCTTTTTCAGGGACGGATGGATTCATCACCAATGAGCCAGGAGTGGTTTTAAGTTCCTACTATGCTGATTGTGTACCTCTTTTTATCTATGATCCAGTTAATAAAGTGGTTGGTCTTGCACATGCAGGTTGGAAAGGGACTCTTATGCGGATTGGTGCCCGAACGATTGAAAAAATGACCGAAAATTTTGGAACAAAGGGAAAAGACTGTTTGGTCGGGATTGGACCTTCTATAGGTTCGTGCTGTTATGAGGTTGATGAGAGAGTGATTGAGCCTCTTAGAGCTGAATTTTCTGAATGGAAAGAATTAGTAGTAGATAAAGGATCAGGTCGGTGGAATCTGAATCTTTGGGAGACGAATCGGCAAGTATTTTTAAACGCCGGTGTGAGTTCAGAGAATATTGAAATGAGTGAACTCTGTACTTCTTGTAATACAGATATCTTTTTTTCTTATCGTAGAGAAGGTGGAATAACTGGTAGAATGGCAAGTATTATTACTTTGAAATAGAAAATGTGCAGGAAATTAGATGAGAAAGAGAGAATTAACTAAAAAGAATACATAGTGGAATAATATAGACAATATTAATTAGTGTGGTGGATAACATGATGAGAGATTTTAAAAATAATAAAAGTATTAATGCTTCAAGATATCGCCAAAAGATTTTTTTTAGTACTAGAAATTTTATGGTGAAAGGTCAAAAAGTATTATTATCCATTGTCTTTTTAGTTATGCTTTTAAGTTTTTTCCTGTTTTTATTTCGCAGTGGAAAATCAGATATAGTTGTGGCTCAATATGGTCGTTTAACTGATGATTTTGAGGCTAAGGGTTTATTTATTAAGTCTGAAGATGTTGTATATGCACCATATGCTGGGGAAATTACTATGTTGGTTTCAGACGGTGAGAAGGTACCTGTGGGAAAACCAGTTTTGAAATTGGTAGGTTTGGGTCGAGAAAAGATTTATTATTCTTCTAATACAGGAGTTATTGGTTTTCAAGTGGACGGGCTTGAGAAAACATTAAATCCTGTGATGCTTGAGGAGTTTCAACAAAATTATCGTGATTTTCGTGGCAAACTGACTGGAACAAAAGACCAAAGTAGGGTCAATGCTGGTCGTCCTTTGTTTAAAATTGTTGATAATTTTGTATTATACTTATTGGTAGAAGCTCCAGCAGATCAAGTTTTTCGCTATAATAAAGGTGAAAAGATATGGGCTACCTTTGATGAAATAACTATTATTGGTTGGGTTAGACAAATTATAGATCATCGAAACCTTTTTGTCATTCAATTGGAGCGATTTCCAGTAGAAATAATTAATAAGCGGTGGGTGGATGTTACAATTATGACGGATGCCGAAACAGGTGTTTACGTGCCACATTCTGCTCTTATTGAAGAAGATAATATTCTAGGAGTATATAAGATGGTTGATGATACTCCTAGATTTGTGTCTGTAGACTGGATAGGTGGAGATGGGATTAACGAGGTTATTTATGCTAAAGGAATTGACCGTGGAATTGAAATTCTAGCTAATCCTGCTAAGGATTTATCAAAATATCTGAAGACTGAGGATGGGCAATAGGGGGGTATTGGAAGTGAATGTAATTGAAAGATTGGCTGAGGTTCAATCTAGAATACAAAAATCTGCTGAGAGAGTGAATCGTAATCTAGAAGAGATTACGTTGATATCTGTTAGTAAATTTCATCCTATTGAAGAAATTGAACCTTTGATTGAGACAGGTAATTATGTTTTTGGGGAGAGTAGAGTTCAGGAATTGCAGGAAAAACAGCCGTTATTACCGAATAATGTAGAATGGCATCTAATAGGGCATTTACAACGCAATAAAGTTAAATATGTGGTAAGGATGCCTAATTGTAAATGCATACATTCTGTAGATAGCATTCGTTTGATTGAAGAGATTCAGCGTCAATGTGAATTAAATGACCGGGAAGAGATGGATATTTTAATTCAGGTGAATATTGCTAATGATGATGCTAAGTTTGGAATTTCGCCTCAAGAAGTTCTAAATTTAATTAGGGAAGTTTCGAAATTTGATCGTGTTAAAGTGAGAGGGCTTATGACAATTGTTCTTGAAGTTGATGACCCAGAAGATGTTAGGATATATTTTCGTAAGTTAAAAGAACTTAGAGATCAGATTAAAGCCGCTGAAATTTCTGGAATTGAGATGACTGAATTATCAATGGGAATGACGGGTGATTTTGAAATCGCCATTGAAGAAGGAGCAACGATGGTTCGAATTGGTTCAGCAATTTTTGGTGCAAGGAATTATTGAAAAAAAACGAATATAATTGTAAGAGGAGGTAATGTAAATGTTATTAGCAAGATTTATTGATACATTGTTTGATTTAATGAGTATGCTGATTTTGTTACGAGTTATCATTTCCTGGGTAAGACCATCTGTTCGAGATCCACGCTTTGTTAAAATGATAAAGTTATTATATGATTTTACTGAGCCGATTCTCTCACCGATCCGTCGGTATATGCCAAAAGGTATGATGATAGATTTTTCACCATGGATTGTATTAATTTTAATGAACATTTTGCGAAATTTAATCTTTAATATTATTTATTAATTGGTGAGGTGTTGGAAATGTGGAATAAGGAGAAGATCTTAGCACATCTAACTTCAGATGATGATAAACTTATTGTTGCAAATGTATTGGACAAAGGAGAAAGAGTAATAAAAGGTGGGGGAGTTGAGAGTACTTACTTTTTTGATCCACACCAGCAGGATATAGTAGAGGGAATTATTCGACAGATCCCTGAAGTACAATATCGCTTTGTAGGAGGTTTTAATCGGGCTGAGCGGAGAAGATTAGTTATGATTCCTGACTATATGATGTGGGATAGTGTAAAATATCCTTTAGCTTATCTTGAGGTAAAAGGTAATTTTGCTTTTCAACAGGTTTCACACCGGGATTTTTTGGGAAGTCTGATGGGTCTGGGAATGCAGAGAGAGTTATTAGGTGATATTCTTGTATTAGAAGAAGGTGGTTGTCATTTTATTGCAGCGGATGAGGTAAAAGATATGATCTGCTTGCTTAAGAAAGTGCATCAGGTTCCTGTTGAAGTTCGAGAAATTGAAAAGGAAGATTTAAAGTTACCTGTAGAGAGGGTCAAAGAGATTCGCTCCACTGTTGCCTCTCTAAGACTGGATTCTGTAACAGGAGTTGGATTTTCTACTTCACGTTCTAAGATGGCTAAAGAGATCAAAACTGAGAAAGTAAAGCTAAATCATGAGATTGAAACAAATCCTTCTCGGATTATTAAATCAGATGATGTGATTTCAATTCGTGGACGTGGACGGGTTGAAATAAAAGAAATACAAGGTGAGACTCGAAAAGGGCGGGTTAAAATTACTTTAAATCGTTATCTTTAGTGTTTTTATTGAATAAAAATATACAAGTAGATTATTGAAGGAGGAATGATTAATGAAAATTACACCTCTAGATATATATAACAAGGAATTTAAAAAGAAGTTTTCTCTTGTTGCATATGATGGGAAAGAGGTAGATGAGTTTTTAGACCATGTTGCTGCTGCTTATGAACGTTTATTGAAGGAGACAAATCAGCTAAGAGATGAGAATGAAAGAATAAACGAGGAAATAAGAAAATATCATGATATGGAACGTACTCTACAGGATACTATGATAGTTGCTCAAGAAACAGTAAATAATAGAACTGAGCAAGCTGAAAAGGAAGCCAGATTGATTTTGGAATCTGCAAAAATTAAAGCTAATGAAATGCTTCAAGTAGCTAAAGAGAAAGTAAGGACGAGAATGCGACAATTCCGTCAAATTGAGGAATATGAGCAATTTTTCCGAATTCGTTTAAAAACTTTGATTGAGTCTCATTTACAGCTATTGAATGAAAATAAAATTGAGTGTCCACGAGAGATTGAAGGGCTGGATAGAGAATTGGCTACTACTTACGAAGAACCTCATGAAGATGAGTTAGAAACTTGGACTAACCAAGATACTGAGAGAAGTATGTTAATCGGTGATGATGAATAGTAAAAACTTTAACAACATTTTCGGAAGGCATTATTCCCCCGACTTAAAAAGCCTATTTGCTGAGTTGAGCAAATAGGCTTTTTTGTTAGCGTTTTTTTAGAAATGCTAAAAATCCATAAATAGCAAAGAAAATAAAGGCTATTGGGATTATGGCTCTTAAAAGCATAAAGCCTACTGAAAAAAATATGCCTAACAAGCGAAAACCCACAATTAGTGCTAGAATTACAATCAAAATCGTCCAGAAATTTTTCATAAGTTCACCTCCAGTATTATTGTTATGTAAATGGAATAATTTTATCATTGTAACAATGTATTTCGCGATATTAATACAAATTCCTTTTTAAATTCATTTAATTTTAAGAAAAATCTGAACTGCATTAGTTAATAAGTGTGCACGACTAAATAAGAATGAAATTGGGTAATTTATTGATATGATGATGGAGGGATAATTAGGATGGAGACGGAAGAAAAAAAACTTGTGGAAAAATTGTTCAATCGGGTAGAGAGGTTGTCAGATGATTTACACAAAATGAATCTCGCTGAATATACTGAAATTGTTCGTTCTCCACGGCGCATGATTTTTTTGAATTTTATCGCAGGTGTGGCCCGCGGGCTAGGTTTTGCAGTTGGTGCTACAATTTTAGGTGCAATGGTCCTTGCAATTCTCTTTAAGCTAGCCGACTTGAATATTCCCGGAATTGGTTTTTTTATCGCTAAAATAGTAAAAATCGTTCAAACTTATCTTTAACGACGTTATTCTAAACGGGGTGATCAAATGACCAAAGAGTTGATTGATGCAATAAATAAAGTTCAAGGAGGGTGCTGATGGAACGGGCAAAGTTAGAAAAATATCGTAAAATTTTACTTGAAGAGAAAGAACGGCTAGACCTTCAGATTCAGCGTATAGAGAATGGTGCTGATGGAAAAGGTGGTCTACGTCAAAGTTTATTAGAGTCTACAGGTGAATTATCTAGTTATGATAATCATCCTGCAGATCATGGTGATATTACCTTTGAACGTGGAAAAGATCTTGGGATTAAAGATAATAGTCAAACTTTGTTAAAAATGCTTTATGATGCCTTAGAAAAGGTTGATGAAGGAACTTATGGTATCTGTGACCATTGTCAAAGTAAGATTCCTGAAGATAGATTAGAGGCTTTTCCGTATACGACGATGTGTGTAAAGTGTAAGGAAGAGCTTGAGGAGTTTGAGAGACCTCGCGTTCGACCGATTGAGGAAGAAGTTCTTTCCACTCCGTTTCATCGTACATTTACAGATGATAGTGAAAATCTAGCTTTTGATGGAGAAGATGCATGGCAGAAAGTGGCGCGTTACGGTACATCTAATACTCCTCAAGACGTACCTGGTGCAATTACTTCTGATGATGCTTTCTATGATGCAGATGAACGGCATGGAGAAGTGGGCTGGGGAGACGGGATCGAGGATGCTGGTTTTACAGAAGAGTTTGCCGAAAATGTCTATACAGGTAATCCACAGCGTCATAGTCGTCGGGAAGAAAATCAGGATAAATAAATTATTATGGAAATTTCAGAAACTGTGAAACTGATTACTTCTCTGATATTCAGGTCAGAGGAGTTTTCTTTTGTTGCGATTTTAAATGATCTATGCTAAAATAAGGTAGATGTGGATTTTGAGATTGCACGATATGTTTAAAATATTGATAATGGAGTGTGAGGAGTCAATGATCTGGATAGTTTTATTTATTATATTAGGACTTGATCAGTGGTCAAAATATTTTATTAGTAATACTTATAGTTATTTGGAGTCGGTTCCGATCATTCCTAAGATATTTCATTTGACATATGTTCGCAACTATGGGGCAGCTTTTGGTATTTTGCAAAACCGTAGAGAATTATTTTTGGTGATTACCTTTGTAGTTATCGGGATTGTGATATACTTTTTTAAACAATTACCTAAAGATTGGATGTCAAAGCTGGCCCTTGGATTGGCTTTAGGTGGAACTATTGGCAATTTGCTTGATCGACTTAGATTTGGTTATGTAGTAGATTTTTTCGATTTTCAGATTTGGCCTGTCTTTAACGTTGCAGATTCGGCTATTGTTATCGGAATGAGTCTATTTGCTATAAAGATACTATTAAGTGAGAAAAAGGCGGGAGAGATGGAAGATGTTTGAGATTCGTGACTTTGAAATTAGCTTAAGTGATCAAAATATGCGGCTTGATAAGTATTTGGCTGAGGTGAATGAAGATCTAAGTCGTTCTTATATTCGCCAACTTATCGATAAAAATAAGATTAAAGTAAATGGAAAAGTTGAAAAAGCAAGTTATAAGCTGAAATCAAATGATGAAGTAATTATAGAGTTACCAGAACCAACTGAATTAGAAGCAAAACCTGAGCCAATTCCTTTAGACGTGATTTATGAGGATGAAGATATTATTGTTATAAATAAGTCTTGGGATATGGTGGTTCATCCTGCTTATGGTAATAAGGATGGAACTTTAGTAAATGGCCTTCTCTATCATTGTGAGAACTTATCTGGGATTAATGGAGTGATCAGACCAGGTATTGTTCATCGTTTAGATAAAGATACTTCAGGGGTTTTGATTGCTGCCAAGACCGATGTTGCCCATCGAAGTTTGACTGAACAGTTTAAAGGAAGAGATGTAGAGAAGATTTATATAGTTTTAGTTAAAGGATACTTGCCGTATGAAAAAGGGACTGTTGATGCGCCTATCGGACGAGATCCTAAAGATAGGAAAAAGATGGCTGTGGTAAAAGAAAATAGTAAGCCTGCTGTCACTCGGTTTGAAGTTCTTGAACGTTTTCGAGATTATACTTGGGTAAAGATTCATTTAGAAACTGGACGAACACATCAGATTAGGGTTCATTTTAATTATCTTGGGTTTCCAGTAGTAGGTGATGAGAAATATGGTTATCGTGAACAGTTACCTGTGAAAAGACAGATGCTTCACGCTTATCAGCTATCGATTTTTCATCCTGTAACAAATGAGAAGATGACATTTACTGCTCCAATTTATCAAGATATGTTGGATATTGTTGAAGAATTACGAAAAAATAATCAAGTTACTTCTTGACAGAGGTTTTGTTTTCTGTTATAGTTAGTTTGAAAGATTTAATAACGTAGTTATTAAATCTACTTTGATGAGTCACCCTTTAAATTAGCCCAGTGAGGCTAGTAAGAGGTGAGAAGCTTTCATATATGCAGATAGTTAATTTCTGCTATAAGTGAGATTCTACAAACCTTCTTACTGGTATTCGGTGAGAAGGTTTTTTAATATTATGGGTGATATATATCTACTATCGAAGGAGGCAATAGAGATGTCAAAAATGAAAGATAAGAAAGTTTTGATAGATTCTGATGGGATGCGTAGAGCTTTGATAAGAATTTCTCATGAGATTCTGGAAAAGAACAAAGGAATTGAGAATCTGGTACTAGTAGGTATAAGAACTCGCGGAGTACCATTAGCAAAAAGAATTGCTGCGCATATAGAAAATATTGAAGGAAAAAAAGTTCCAGTGGGAATTTTGGATATCACTCTATATCGGGATGATCTTTCAACCATCGATCAACAGCCAGTTGTGCATAAGACAGAGATTGATTTTGATGTAACTGGAAAGACACTAATTTTGATTGATGATGTTCTTTATACTGGAAGAACTGTTCGATCAGCTTTAGATGCAATTATTGATTTAGGGCGTCCAGAACTGATTCAATTAGCTGTTTTGGTTGATAGAGGTCATCGTGAGTTACCAATACGGGCAGACTATGTTGGAAAAAATGTACCTACTTCAAATCAGGAAGTGATTCATGTCGCGCTTGATGAGATTGACGGCGAGGATCAAGTGGTTTTGAGAGAGGTATTGTCATAAAGTATAATTAACATAAACCTTTAAAGCGGTTCAGAGAGACTGAAAAGGGAAATGTGTGAATCAATTCTTTGTTATTCATTCATACTTTGAGTGTATAACTAATGATGCGATAAAACCCTTTCGGTGATCTGACCGAAGGGGTTTTTTTATAAAAAGTATGACAAAAATATCATAAACAATTTAAAAATATTCAAGGGGGTTAGTCAAATGAGTGGTTTAAAAAGTAAGCACATGTTAGGACTGGTAAATGTCTCCAAGGAAGAGATTTCCTTGATCCTAGAGACTGCTGAAGCAATGAAAGAAATTTTTAAGAGAAAAGTTAAGAAGGTTCCAACTTTAACAGGTAAAACAGTTGTAAATTTATTTTATGAACCAAGTACAAGAACGAAAGCCTCATTTGATCTGGCAGGGAAGATGTTAAGTGCGAATATGATGAGCATTGCAGCATCTTCAAGTAGTGTAGCAAAAGGTGAAAGCCTTATTGATACAGGAAAAACTTTAGAAGCAATGGGTGCAGATATTATTATCATCCGCCATTCAGCTCCTGGATCTGCGCTTCTTTTATCTCAACATGTAAAAGCATCAGTGATTAATGCTGGTGATGGAGCTCATGAACATCCAACTCAAGCTTTGTTAGATATGTTTAGTATCAAAGAGAAAAAGGGTCGGATTGATGGCTTAAATGTTCTAATCGTTGGCGATATTATGCATAGTCGGGTGGCGCGTTCAAATATATTCGGTTTAAAGACAATGGGTGCTAATGTAAGGGTGGTCGCTCCAGCAACTCTAATTCCAACAGAGTTGAAGAACATGGGTGTAGAGGTATTCTACTCTTTAGAAGAAGCTCTAAAAGATACAGATGTAGTTAACATCTTAAGAATTCAGAAAGAGCGTCAAAAGAAAGGTCAATTCCCATCTATCCGTGAATTCCATCGGTTCTATGGTATGAATGAAAGAATCTTACCTTATTTAAAAGATGATGTATTAATTCTCCATCCTGGCCCAATGAATCAGGGAGTTGAAATTGATCCAATTATCGCTTTAGATGAACGGGCGATGATTGAAGAGCAAGTAACCAATGGCGTAGCAGTAAGAATGGCTTTATTCTATCTACTAGCTGGAAGGGGGAACCAACATGAAGACATTAATTAAAAACGGTGTTGTTGTAAAAAAAGATATAGAGAATAAGTTGGACATCCTGATTGAGAATGGTAAAATTGTAGAAATAGCAGAAGAGATCAAGGCTTCAGATGCAGAGGTGATTGATGCAACAGGCAAACACATTTTGCCAGGATTAGTAGATTTGCATGTACACTTAAGAGAACCAGGCTATGAGCATAAAGAGACGATTAAGACTGGAACGAAGTCTGCAGCGAAAGGCGGATTTACCAGTATCTGTTGTATGCCAAATACAGATCCAGTAGCGGATAACTCTTCTGTAATTCGCTATATCCAGCATCGAGCAGCAGAAGAGGGTGTAGTTAAAGTGTTCCCAATTGGTGCGATCTCCAAAGAACTTAAAGGTGAAGAGATTGCTGAGATCGGATTGTTAGTTGAAGCTGGAGTTGTAGCTCTCTCTGATGATGGAAATACAGTTATGAACAGTGGTGTTATGCGTCGCGCTATGGAATATGCAACACCATTTGATATAACTTTTATAGCCCACTGTGAAGATAGTACACTTGTGGATAATGGTATGGTAAATGAAGGATACGCTTCTATGATGACAGGTTTACCAGCATATCCAAACGAGGCAGAAGAGATTATCATCGCACGTGACATAGCTCTGGCTACATTAACAGGAGCAAAATTGCATATAGCACATGTTTCAACTAGAGGTGGAGTTGAACTGATTCGTCAGGCTAAAGCAAAAGGACTACCAGTAACTGCAGAGGTTACTCCACATCATCTGGCATTAACCGAGGAAGATGTACTGAGTTTTGATACTAACTTTAAAGTAAATCCACCACTTAGAAGTAAGGCTGATGTTGCAGCATTGATTGAGGGATTATTAGATGGTACTATCGACATTATCGCAACAGATCATGCTCCTCATGCTTATGAAGAAAAGATGGTTGAGTTTCCATATGCTCCTTTCGGAATTGCAGGATTAGAAACTGCTTTACCTGTAGTAATCACTACTCTGGTTAAAGATGGCAGAATGAGCTTAAGCCAATTAGTTGAAAAGATGAGTATTAACCCAGCTAATATTCTTGGATTAGGTGTTGGGCAACTTGAAATAGGACAGGATGCAGATCTGGTTGTTATAGATATGGATAGAGAGATTGAAGTTGATGTTAAAGATATAGTAAGTAAAGGTAAAAACAATCCATTTATCGGTTGGAAACTGACTGGTTGGCCAATGATGACATTAGTGAACGGAAAAATATCATATCAACGGAGTGGTTTTAATGCAAGCAATTGATAGACTAATCGCAAAAATAGAAGCAAAAAATAGTTGTATTTGTGTGGGATTGGATCCGCGTTTTCATCAAATCCCTGGTGTAGTAAAAAATCCAGTACGCGAGAGCATGGGTGAGACCTTAGATGGTCTTGCTCAGGTGCTCATCAATTTTAATCAAAGAATTTTAGAAGCAGTAGAGCCCTATGTACCAGTAGTAAAGTTTCAGATAAGTTTTTATGAACAATATGGGCTTGCTGGAATGAAAGCACTAATAGAGTCTGCAAAAATTGCAAGAGAGTTAGGATTTGAAATTATTTTAGATGCAAAACGTAATGATATTTCTTCTACAGCTAAAGCTTATGCAGATGGTTATCTTGGAAAAGTGAATGTCTGGGGAAGAGAAGAAGCATTATATGATTTTGATAGTATGACAATTAATCCTTATTTGGGTCGAGATGGAATTGATCCATTTATTGAAACAGGACGAAAGTATGAGAAAGGTTTGTGGGCATTACTTAAGACATCTAACCCTTCTTCTGGAGATTTACAGGATCTGATTTTAGAAGGTGGGGATATGGTTTACGAACAGCTGGCTTATAAGTTGCAAGAATTAGGATCGGATTGGCTGGGTGATAGTGGATATTCTAACTTAGGAATGGTAGTTGGCGCAACTTACCCAGGTGCTGCAGAGCGAGTACGTCAGATGCTTCCAAAGACATTTTTCTTAATTCCTGGCTATGGAGCACAGGGAGCAGGAGCAGAAGAATTAAGTCCTTTCTTTAATAAAGATGGATTAGGTGGAATAGTTAATTCATCACGCGGGATTATCTTTGCTAACAGATTAGAAGGCGAAGATTACCAAATAGCAGCAAAACGAGCAGCACTAGAGATGCAGCAAGATCTTAATCAGATTAGAGGAGGCAGATAATATATATGGAAGCAAATTTGATCCTGGAAGATGGAAGCTTATTACGCGGCAAAGGAATTGGTATTCAAGGAGAAACAATCGGTGAAGTAGTTTTTCATACAGGAATGACAGGATATCAGGAGATTTTAACAGACCCGTCTTATCATGATCAAATAATTACCTTTACGTATCCATTGATCGGGAATTATGGAGTAAATGCTCATAGTACTGAATCCAGTAAAATTCAGGCTAGAGGATTAATCGTAAAGGAAGCTGCGAAATATTATAGTAATTGGCAGGCTGAATCTAGCTTACAACACTATCTTGAGAAAAACAAGGTAGTTGGGATTGAACAAATTGATACGCGAGCTTTGACTCGGAAATTACGTGATAAAGGCACCATGTTAGGTGCTATTGTTACAGGTAAGGTAGTAAAAGATCTAGAGGAGTATTTACAAAAGATTCGTCAATTTAAGGTAGCTGAGAACCCAGTTCAAAAAGTGACAACTGAGAGACCATATGTAATTTCTGGTGAAGGTAAACGAATTGCTCTGCTGGATTTTGGAACAAAATCAAATATTATTCGGAATTTGAAAGAAAAACAATGTGAGATTATCGTTTTCCCTGCATGGACAGAACCTGAAGTTATACTTGCCATGAAACCAGATGGATTGGTATTAAGTAATGGGCCAGGAGATCCCTCTCGTTTACCATATATTGATAATATAAAGAAGTTAGTTGGCAAAGTGCCGATTATGGGAATATGTCTGGGTCATCAATTAACTGCTCTTGCTTTTGGGGCAAATACCTATAAACTAAAATATGGTCATCGTGGGGCTAATCATCCCGTAAAAGATCTTGAAACGCAAAAAGTTTATATCACCTCCCAAAATCATGGATATGTTGTTGATGAAAAAACTCTTCCAAAAGCAGCAAAGATTACTCATATTAACTTAAATGATGGAACAATTGAAGGGTTGGCATATCCCGAGTATGGTATTCAAACAGTTCAATATCATCCAGAGGCCGCACCAGGGCCAGCTGATGCAAAGTATCTATTTGAAGAATTTATCGAAAAATTATAAGCAGATTATTAGCAGTTAAAAATCAAGCAAGGGGAGGCCATAGGAGGATGAAATTGAATATAGAAAAAATTTTAGTTATAGGGTCAGGGCCAATTATTATTGGTCAGGCAGCCGAATTTGATTATGCAGGAACCCAGGCCTGTAGGGCTTTAAAAGAACAAGGATATAAAGTAATATTGGTTAATAGTAACCCTGCAACAGTTATGACAGATCAAGAGATAGCTGATCAAGTCTATATCGAGCCATTAAATGTTAAAACTCTTACAAGAATTATTGAAAAAGAACGCCCTGATGGGATTTTGGGATCATTAGGTGGACAGATCGGTTTAAATCTGACAGTTGATCTAGGCAAACACGGGGCTTTAGAAAAATATGGAGTAAAAGTATTAGGAACATCCCTTGAAAATATAAAAAAAGCAGAAGATCGTGAAAGCTTTCGATGCTTTATGGAGGAGATCAATGAACCAGTTTTACAAAGTTTCAATGTTAGTGATCTAGATGAAGCTATCAAGGCTGCAGATATTATTGGGTATCCAGTTATTATCCGTCCAGCATTTACCCTTGGTGGAAGTGGTGGTGGAAATGCGGCAAATGAAGATGAACTTGTGAAGATCGCCCAGAAAGGTTTGATCCAGAGTCCCGTTGGAGAGATTCTGATAGAGATGAGTATCAAGGGTTGGAAAGAGATTGAATATGAAGTAATCCGGGATAACAATGATAACTGTATAACGATATGTAACATGGAAAATATTGATCCAGTAGGTATTCATACTGGAGATAGTATAGTAGTTGCTCCAAGTCAAACACTATCTGATCAGGAATATCAGATGCTTCGTCAATCATCATTAAAGATAGTGAGAGCGTTAGAGATTCGCGGAGGATGTAATGTACAGTTTGCGTTAGATCCGATTAGTAATCAATACTATATAATTGAGGTTAATCCTCGGGTTAGTCGTTCCAGTGCTCTAGCCTCTAAGGCTACTGGGTATCCTATTGCCAAAGTTGCAGCTTTAATTGGAATAGGCTTAAATCTAGATGAGATTACCAATCCAATTACGAGTAAAACCTCAGCCTGTTTTGAACCAAGTCTTGATTATGTAGTTTGCAAAATTCCAAGATGGCCTTTTGATAAATTTGATAAAGCTGAAAGAAATCTTGGAACCCAGATGAAAGCAACTGGTGAAGTAATGTCAATTGGTAGAAACTTTGCTACTGCATTGATGAAAGCAATCCGGTCGCTGGATTCGGGTTTTATCGGAATGTATTTAAAAGAAATGCATCAGTTGCAGGATGACGAATTGATTGAGCGTTTAATAGAACCAGATGACGAAAGAATTATTGCAGTGGCAGAAGGGTTTAGACGTGGATGGAATCTAAAAAGATTGCATGAATTGACAGAAATTGATCCCTTCTTTTTATCACATATAGAATTGCTGGTTGAGATTGAGAAACGATTGAGAAATGAAAAATTGACTGAAGAGTTATTAAGAGAAGCGAAATCAGCAGGTTTTACAGATAGAGAGATAGGAATTTTGGCAGGTATAAGTGGAAAAGATGTATATGAGCTACGGAAAGAAAAAAATATTTATCCTGTCTATAAGATGGTTGATACCTGTGCAGGTGAGTTTGAAGCATCAACACCTTATTTTTACTCTAGTTATGAGGATGAAAATGAGCTGAATCCATCAGGTGATAGAAAGATTTTAGTTATCGGTTCTGGTCCGATTCGGATTGGACAGGGGATTGAATTTGATTATTGCTCGGTTCACGCGGTGCTGGCCCTTAAAGAATTAGGATATACTACACTGGTTATTAATAATAACCCTGAAACTGTGAGCACTGATTTTGATATATCACATAGACTCTATTTTGAACCACTTACACCAGAAGATGTGCTCAATGTAATTGATTATGAAAAACCTGAAGGAGTAGTAATTCAGTTTGGTGGACAGACAGCAATCAATCTCGCTGAAACTTTAAATCAACATGGAGTTAATGTTTTAGGAACCAATGTAAGACAGATAGATATTTGTGAAGATAGAGAAAAGTTTTATCAACTGATGGATGAGTTACAAATCCAGGTACCTAAAGGGAAAGTGGCCTTCAATGCTGATGAAGTCTGGGATCTAATTAAAGAGGTTGGTTATCCAATATTAGTGAGACCGTCTTATGTACTGGGTGGTAGGGCGATGGAGATTATTGAGACTCCAGAGAGATTGGAAAAATATTTAGAGAAATTTAAGTTTCTACCTGGTCAACCATTACTTCTAGATCCATATTTGAGAGGCATGGAGGTAGAGGTGGATGCGATCTCTGATGGTGAAGAGGTTCTGATTCCTGGAATTATGGAACACATTGAGAGAGCTGGAATTCATTCAGGTGATAGTATTACGGTTTTTCCAGGCAAGAAGATTAGTCTTGTAGTGAAAAAACGGATCGCAGAGATGACAGAGAGAGTCGGCAAAGGTTTGAAGTTGAAAGGAATATATAACATCCAGTTTATTGTGACAAAAGATGAAGAGGTATATATCATTGAAGTAAATCCTCGCTCCAGTCGGACTGTACCGTTTTTAAGTAAAGTAACTGGTGTTTCGATGATTAAGGTAGCAATCCAGGTGATTATGGGAGCAAAGCTTAGAGAGTTAGGGTATGGAGTAGGACTTCTACTTGAGCCAGAGATGACTGCGGTTAAAGTACCAGTATTTTCCTTTGCTAAACTGGATGGATTGGATCCGATTCTTGGCCCAGAGATGAAGTCTACTGGTGAAGTTATGGGATTGGGTAAGAATTTGACAGAGGCTTTAATAAAAGGATTAGAAGGTGCTGGTATGATTCGTTCAAAGACAAAGTCCTTGCTGGTAACTGCAGCAGATGAAGATAAAGAAGAAATTTTACAATGTACCCAAAGACTGTATAATAAAGGATTTACAATCTATGCAACTGACGGTACAGGAGCGTTTTTAAAGCAAAATGGAATCGAGATTCAATTAGCAGAAAAAGTAGGTCGTGCAGATAACGATATTCTTGATTTGATTCAAAATCAAAAGATCGATTATATATTTAATACACCTTCTCAGAATGGAGAGAAGGGTCAATTTACAGATGGATATAAGATTCGTCGGAAAGCTGTAGAGTTTAACATTCCGATTTTTACAAATCTGGATAGTATCCAGGTCTTTTCGGAAGCTTTGGAACAGGTAATGGATTCAGAATGGAATTTGGAGCCAGTTCCTCTCTCGGCGATTAAAAGGAGGACTTAAAATGTCTCAGATTCACTCAGGTCTGGTTGTGAGTAAGCAAAAGTTAAATGATAGATATTGCCTTCTGGGGATTCAATCCCCAGATTTGGCAAATGAGGCGAGATCAGGACAGTTTGTTAATGTTGAGGTACCATCAGGTGGGCATGATCCACTCTTAAAACGTCCTTTTGGAATTCATAAAGTTGATCATAATGAGGGCATCATATATATATTATTTAAGATTGTTGGAACAGGTACAGAGATTTTAAGTAGTTTAGAGCCAGGGGTGAATTTAGAGGTTATAGGGCCTCTCGGAAATGGATTTACTCTCACAGAAAAGCAGTCTGTATTGTTAGTAGGTGGAGGAATTGGGATTGCACCATTGTATGAGTTGGCAGTGAAATTATCTGAACTAGGAAATAAAGTTAAATTGGTATTGGGATTGACAGATGAAAAAGATCTGATTTTGGGTGATATAGTAAAAGATTTTGATTCAGAATTGATTATGGTTCATGGTGATAAAACTGGAGTGCGAAATGGTCTGGTTACTGAGCTTGTTGAGGAAGCATTTATAAATGAAGAGTTTGATCAGATCTATGTCTGTGGGCCAAATGCAATGATGGCTGCACTGAAAAAAATGTTAGGTGATAAGAATAAGATAGCTCAGTTTTCCTTAGAAGAGAGAATGGGCTGTGGGGTTGGGCTGTGCTTCTCTTGCACATGTAAGGTAAAAGATGAGGATGCTACTGATGGTTGGAAGAATGAGAGAGTTTGCACATGCGGGCCAGTCTTTATGGCAGATGAGGTGATCTTTGATGACTAGAGATTTGAGTGTTCAATTAGGAAGACTAAAGTTAAATAATCCGATCATTACAGCATCTGGTACCTGTGGATTTGGTTATGAGCTTAAGCCTTATCTTGATGAAATGCCTGGAGCGATTGTTTTAAAAGGCTTGACATTAGAAGAGCGAAAAGGTAATCCTACTCCAAGGATTGTAGAGACTCCTGCAGGGATAATAAATTCCATTGGTTTGCAGAATCCAGGTTTAAAGCGATTTAAAGAAGCGTATGTGCCAAAGTTACGTGAGCTTAATACTTCCTTGATAGCTAATATCTCTGGTAATACTGTTGAGGATTATGGAATCCTGGCAGAAGAGTTAAGTCAAATAGAAGAGATTGCTGCGATTGAAGTAAACATCTCTTGTCCGAATGTGAAAAAAGGTGGTATGGTTTTTGGTACTGATCCTAATGAAGCATACAAGGTGGTACAAGAGGTGAAAGAAAAGTCCTGTATTCCTGTGATCGCTAAGCTAAGCCCGAATGTGACAGATGTTCGGGAGATTGCGATTGCTGTAGAGAAAGCTGGAGCAGATGCGATTTCGATGATTAATACATTGCTGGGGATGAAGATAGATATTAAGAAAGGTCGCCCATTCCTTGGGAATCTGATGGGGGGGCTGTCTGGCCCGTGCATTAGACCAGTAGCAGTACGGATGGTTTATCAGACTGCTCAAGTTGTAAAGATACCGATCATCGGTATGGGTGGATTAAGAACAATCGAAGATGTAATTGAGATGCTGATGGCTGGAGCAACAGCAGTTTCCATCGGAACAGGAACAATGGTTGATCCAAATTTGCCATCAAAGTTAGTGCGAGAGTTGGCGGGATATTGTGATAAGAATGGGATTGGGGATTGGAAGAGCTTGATTGGGGTGGCATTGGCTAAATAGATTTTGGGAGGTTGATAAATATGGAACGAGATAAGATGATAGAGATATTGAAAGAGACTGGTGCTTTGTTGGATGGACATTTTAAATTATCTTCTGGAAGACATAGTGGTGGATATGTTCAATGTGCACAGATTTTGCAATATCCATGGCATTTAGATAAATTCTGTATTGCTTTAGCTGAGTTATTTAATGATAAAGAGGTTGATGTGGTTGTAGCTCCTGCAATGGGTGGAGTGCTGATCTCTAATGGTGTAGGTCGGGCAATGGAAAAACGGGCACTGTTTACTGAACGGGTAGATGGTGAGATGAGTTTAAGACGGAACTTTCACATTCAGCCTGGTGAGAAAGTGTTGATCGTGGAGGATGTAGTGACTACTGGTAAGTCAGTAAAGGAAGTTGTTAAAGTAGTGAATGAGGTAGGCGGAGATATAGTGGGGATTGGTTCATTTATAGATAGAAGTGGTGGTAATGCAGATTTTGATGGTATAGAGTTTCGGGCGTTGTTGAAGGTGGATGTTGAGAGTTATTTGCCTGAGGAGTGTCCACTTTGTAAGGAAGGGAAAGAGATTACTAAGCCGGGGAGTCGGTTTTTGGGGAAATAGGGAAGAGATAAGGAGAGCTGAGAGGCTCTCTTTTTTGGTTTTTGGTGTAAAGAATTAATTTAGGAGTAACAGTGGTTATTAATATATCATATAAATGATTTAGAAGGCGGAAATCTTGTAGGTTTCAAAATTTTACAAAGGTTTTTGTTAAATTTTGAGTTTTATTGTCCCGAAATTATTTCTGCATTAATAATCTAATATATGACTTTAAACAAGTTTTAATTTTATTCTGACTATTTTCTTGTAAAATTAAATAAAATACGTTATAATAGTATTAAGCTAAGCCTAATAAAAGGATGTGATAATTATGGCTACAGCTACTTTTGATAAAAAAATTATAATTACTAATGAAGCAGCCGACGTACTGATTAAGGGTCTTTCGCGAAGCAAACCTAAATTTGTAAGTGATATTGATGTTGAAAAAGAGCTTGAGAGGAGTCGGTCTTTATTAAAACAACTTTAATATCATTAAAAGAATTATTAGAAATAGCTGATGACAGCTTTATTGAAGCAGCTATTTCTAATTTTTTTTGCAAAAGGGATATTGATGTTGAATCGTTTATAAAGATTAAAGCTGTTCACTATGAAAAGACTAGTAAAGGAAGAACTTATTTTATAGTAGATAAAACTTCCTTAGAAAAGAATAAAGAACTCAAAATATTAGCCTACTTTACAATAGCGTTAAAAACTTTAGTATTGTCAGAAGAGTTATCTAAATCTAAAAGAAAAAGGTTAGATGGATTACATAAAAATACAACCGATGTCTCCTGTTATTTAATTGGACAACTAGGCAAAAATGATTTATACAAAGGTGTAGTACAAGGTAAGAAAATAATTAATTATGCAGTAAATGTAATCATGAAAGCTTATCAATGTATTGGAGGAAGATTTATTTTAGTTGAATGTAATGACGTACAACAGTTAGTTACTTTTTATCAAAGTAATGGTTTTGAGGTGCTTCAGAAAGATGGACTAGTACAATTAGTTAGGTTTTTATAATGATTATTTAACACCTTCTTTAGTGAGGGTGTTTTTTGTTGCAAGCATTTTGTTTCATAAGTTAATTAATGAAGATAGATATTAAGAAAGGTAGGCCATTGCTGGGGAATCTGATGGGGGGGCTATCTGGCCCGTGCATCAGACCAGTAGCAGTACGGATGGTTTATCAGACTGCTCAGGTTGTAAAGATACCGATTATCGGTATGGGTGGAGTGAGGACTGTTGAAGATGTAATTGAGATGCTGATGGCTGGAGCATCAGCAGTTTCCATAGGAACAGGTACTATGGTTGATCCAAACCTGCCATCAAAGTTAGTAAGAGAGTTGGCAGGATATTGTGATGCGAATGGAATTGATGATTGGAAGAGTTTGATTGGGATGGCATTGGCTAAATAAATTCTAGGAGGTTGATAAATATGGAACGTGAAATGATGATAGCGATTTTAAAAGAGACTGGTGCTTTGCTCGATAGACATTTTAAATTATCTTCTGGAAGACATAGTGGTGGATATGTTCAATGTGCACAGATTTTGCAATATCCATGGCATTTAGATAAATTCTGTATTGCATTAGCTGAGTTATTTAATGATAAAGATGTTGATGTGGTTGTTGCTCCTGCAATGGGTGGAGTGTT
>DAOVRZ010000190.1:0-4340 GCA_030627905.1 Halanaerobiales bacterium | reverse complement strand
GTTTTCTAGTTTTTCTTTTCATAATAATCCCTCCAAATGTCTATAAATCAACATAATATCTAATTATATCATATCATATTTATGCATTTTTGGAAACTATTATATCAAAATATATCGAAAAATATTTACTCGTTAGAGCTGAGATTTTATTAAAGCAGTTGAACGCTGGATGTATATATGGTATAATAAAAACTATTGGAACTAATTATGAATCATGCTAGAATTTGTTGCTTAATTAAGTTTATGTACATATCAATCAAAAGTTGGCTCCACTTCTATATAAGATCTTCCTTAACGATGAAAGGAGATTTCCATGAATGTAAATCAGGGAATAATCGCAAAAAACGATATAATTAATCAATTAAAAGAAAGTGAAGAAAAATTTAGGATTCTTGTTGAACATTCACCTTCTGTGATTATCTTAATACAGCAGGATAACATTATTTATGCTAATCCCATGGCTGTGGAATTGATGGGTTATAGTATTGATGAGTTGTATCAAATGAAATGGTGGGATTTGGTTCATAGTGATATGCGAGATTTAATTAAAAATAGGGGTTTGAATCGACAAGAGGGAAAAGAAGAGATTGAACGCTATGAGTTGAAGATGGAAGATAAATCTGGCGAGGTTCATTGGCTTGATTTATCTGCTTGTAGGGTCATACATAAAGGTCAAACAGCGATTTTGTCGAACGCATATAATATAACTGATCGGAAAAAGGCTGAATACCGATTGGAGAGATTAATTCATTTAAAGGACTCTATACTGGAAATTAATCAATTTATTGTTGGGATTGATGACATTCAGGTATTGTATGATTTAATTTTAGCAAAAGCGTTAGAGACAATTGATCTTGCTTATGTTGGCAGTATTTTAAAACTTACTAAAGACGATTATTTAGTAGTAGCTGCCCAAAAAGGATATGATCCTGAAAAAATGGTAGAGTTTAATATTCCCCTAAAAGAATCATTTTTATGTTTGAAAGGTAAAGGTAAGTTTGAAGAGACGATAATTATTAATCATGTTCAAAAGTTGCCAGGGGTCAAAGCGTTGGATATGACTTCTGATCAAAAAGACTGGTTTATTGGGTCTACTATTAGTGCTCCAATAAAGATAAATGGTAAACTTTATGGAATGGTAAATATTGATAGTGAGCATATTAATATTTTTACAGAAGAAGATCGAGAAATACTTGATACTTTTAGAGATCAAATTGAAATTGCCCTTACAAAACATTTATTATATGAGGAGAAAATTAATTTATCACGTTGTGATAAATTAACTAATATATATAATCGAAGATATTTTGAAAAATTATTTGAACAGTATTTTGTGAAAGTAAAAGAATATAAAGAAAAATTTTCTTTGGTTATATTTGATTTAAATGGGTTGAAAATTGTTAATGATAACTATGGTCACTTAGTTGGTGACGAATATCTTAAGAAATTTGCAACTACTTTAAATAATAATCTAAGAGATTCAGATTTATTTGCTCGATATGGTGGAGATGAATTTGTTGCAGTTTTATATAACACGGAATCTGAAAATGTAATTTTGAAAATGGAAGAGATAGTTGTTAAACTGAATCATTCGCCTCTTAGTTTCGAAGAAAAAGAGATTATCTGTAGTTTTAGTTATGGTATTGCAAACTATCCAGATGATGCTCAAGATTATAAAGATTTAGTAAAGATCGCAGATATGAGAATGTACAAGTACAAAGCAAAAGTAAAATCAAATAAAACATAGTCCATGCAACTTGTTTTTTAAGCCACTCAATTTGAGTGGTTTTTATTTTTTTAAGAAGATTGATTAGGAGAGTAAGAAGGAATATCAATAGATGGCAGAGAAGTTAATGAAAGAAAAGGAAAACGATTAGAAGATTATGAGTAACCATGTGATATTTTGAAGAAACAGGATTTAGGTTAGCTTGTATATAATCTAGTTGATTTATTATATTTTTTATACCTAGAAAGGAGATATTCATGAATATTATTACTTATTGCTTTAGCAAAATTAAGCATAGTAGAAGAAAGGTTTTTGTTTTCTCGTTTTTAATTATACAAGGTATTATTTTGGTAATAAGTATCATTAACTTATTTTTAGAGGAATTTCAATATTTAAGGTGGATCACTTTGATAATGATAGTTTTATCAGCAATCCTTTTATATCTATTACATACAACAAATAACTTTATAAAAGATAGTGTTGATAAATTTAAATGTTTTTTTGAAGACTCTCCATCGATTATTTTACTTGTTCAGCAGGATAATATAATTTATGCTAATCCCAGCGCTGTGAAAATGACGGGATATAGTTTTTGTGAATTGTATCAAATGAAATGGTGGGATTTAGCACATGAAGATATGCGTGAGTTGGTCAAGAGGAGAGGTTTGAATCGTCAATTAGGAATACAAGAGATTGAACGTGATGAAATGAAGATTAGGACAAAGTCAGGAGAAGTTCGTTGGCTTGACTTTTCTGAAAGTAAGGTAATGCATGAGGGAAAAGTAGCTGTTTTATGGAACGCTTACGATATAGGCGAACGCAAAAAAACAGAGAAAAAACTTGAAAAGTTAATTGCTTTAAAAGATTCTATGTTAGAAATTACTCACTCTATTATAGAGATAGATGATATTCAAGTCTTATATGATTTAATTTTAGATAAAGCTTTAGAAGCTATCGATCATGCCAATGTCGGGAGTATCTTGATATTAAAAGAAGATAATAATCTGGCGATTGCAGCTCAAAAAGGATATGATTGGGAAAAAATGACTGAATGGCGTATGCCTCTTGAAGAGTCTCTTTTATGGATAGTGAGTGAAGGTAATATTGATGATACGATAATTATTAACGATGTACAGGCTTTACCAGGTGCAAAAGTATATAATTTAGTTTCTGATACTGAAAATTGGTTAATTCGTTCATCGATAAGTGCACCTATTATGATTGATGAAAATCTTTACGGAATGGTATATCTAGATAGTAAATATAAAAATGTTTTCAATGAAGAGGATCGTGAAGTACTTGATTATTGTAGAAATCAAATTCAATTTGCTTTGGCTAAACATTTATTATATGAAAAGAACATTAATCTTTTGCGATATGATAAATTAACTAATGTATATAATCGTCGATATTTTGAGACGGTATTTGAACAAGATTTTGCTAAGGTAAAACGTTTTAAACAAACATTATCTTTAGTCATATTTGATTTAAATGGATTAAAAATAGTTAATGATAACTATGGTCATTTGGTTGGGGATGACTATATTAAAAAATTTACATATACCTTACAAAATAATTTAAGAGAATCAGATTTATTCGCAAGATATGGAGGAGATGAATTTATTGCCATTATATATAATATGGATTTTGAAAAAGTAAATATAAAAATGGAAGAAATAGTCCGCAAATTAAAAAAATCACCTCTTAATTCCGAAGAAAAAGAGATTATCTGTAGTTTTAGTTATGGTATTGCAAATTATCCAGATGATGCTCAAGATTATAAGGATTTAGTAAAAATTGCAGATAAGCGTATGTACAGTTATAAAGCAATGCTAAAATCACAAATAAAGACTTGATATAACACGTTAGGATTGGTGCGTCCTGGCAGGGCGTGTATTCTAGTGGGTGTAACTCCCACCAAAGTAAGGATTAGCCATCCGCTTTGTATCGAGTCTTGGAGGAATTGATGGTAACACAATTCTTTAAGCGTAGACGGAAAGTCAGTGAGGTAGAATTGACTGGGTTGGTTACCCAGCAGTGAATGGGATTGAACCTCGAAAAGCGTGTACCTAATGATGGTGGTCCAAGCGGTCAATCCCGTTGGAAGACAATATTTATCTGTGCGTCAAATGGCAAGTGCAGGTAAACCCATCCGGGGTCAGAGACCCTACCTAGCTGAACATTACGAATATACGGAAACCCAGGGAGATCCCAGAAAGTCTTTCAATTAAGAGAGTATGCCCGACAAGCTGAAGAGGTGAGAGAGGCAAATGCTTTCTAGGAAGTCGGACATTCCTATAGTACTGATGAACTCGGGTAACTCTGATGGAGGAAAGGGGAATGACATATGAAACTGCAAGCAGGGGGCACATCAACTGGACACAGAACCAGAGAATCGGTGAGAACAAAACTTGCTCGCATAGCACAACGAGCTTGTAAAGATGGAAACGCAAAATTCAATTCGTTAGCACATTTGATGTGCAAATCAACTTTACAGGAAGCCTTTAGGAGAGTAGTGAAAACTGCTGCACCGGGCATTGATGGAGAAACTAAGGAAAGTTATGCAGAGAATCTAGATGAAAATTTAGATAATCTACTGAAACGATTAAAGACT
>DAOVRZ010000155.1:0-8276 GCA_030627905.1 Halanaerobiales bacterium | reverse complement strand
ATTGTTGCCTTTAAAGAATGGCCTCCAAGCTCAAAGAAGTTATCATTGATGCCTGCCTTTTCTATTCCCAATACGTCTTTCCACATTTCTACTAACTTTTCTTCTGTTTCATTTCGAGGAGTTTCGTATTCAGTTCCTACCACGATGTTACCTTCAGGTTCTGGAAGTGCTTTTCGATCAATCTTGCCATTTGCAGTTAATGGTATTTCATCTAGTTGTACAAAATAAGATGGGATCATATATTCTGGTAAAATTTTTAGTAGGAATTCTCTCAATTTCCCTACTGTAACTTCCTGCTCTGTGACTACATAAGCACAAAGATATTTTGATCCATTTTTATCTTCACTATCTACCACTATTGCTTCTTTGATTGGATTATAATTTAACAATTGATTTTCTATCTCTCCAAGTTCTATTCTAAAACCTCTTATCTTTACCTGCCGATCAATTCTACCAAGATACTCTATATTTCCATCAGGTAAGCGTTTAGCATAATCGCCTGAACAATATAGTCGCTCCTCAGAATCATTGATCTTAAATGGATTTTTGATAAATTTCTTCTCTGTCAACTCAGGGCGATTTAAATATCCTCGCGCCACTCCTGCACCTGTAACACATAACTCACCTGGTACTCCACATGGTAAAAGATGTTTGTGTTTATCCAGAATATATACCTTCAATGTTGGAATTGGTGTACCAACATTACTTATTTTTATTTCAATATCTTCATCAAAAATCTCTTTAAATGTCACATGTACAGTGGTCTCTGTGATTCCATACATATTGATTAATCTTGTCTTGGGATACCTTTCCTTCCAGGCTTTTAACATTACTGGTTTTAGTGCCTCTCCTCCAAATATAATATATCTTACTTTCAATTCTTTTTCAGAAGATTTCGTGTGTGCGCGCATCTCACTATTGCTCAAATTGTAAAAAGAAGTTGGTGTTTGATTAACTACTGTTACTTTTTCTTTTAGCAATATTTCTAAATAATCATCTGGATTTTGTGCAATTAGTTTTGGAATAACAACCAATTTGCCACCATACAATAATGCTCCAAATATCTCCCATACTGAAAAATCAAAACATTGAGAATGGAACATAGTCCAAACATCTTCCTCATTAAAATCAAATTGGAATTGGTCATTAAATAAGAGACGAACCAGATTTCTATGTTCAATCATTACCCCTTTAGGTGTACCTGTTGAGCCAGATGTATAAATTATATATGCTAGATGATGAGATTGATTGATCACATCCAGATTCGAACTATCACCTGTATAAATACTTTCATCTTGTACATCTAATATTTTTCCTGCAAAATCTACATTGCTTAGATATCCTCTTTCTGTTAACAATAAATCAATCTCGCTATCTTTAACCATATATTCGATTCTATTCTCAGGATATGTAGGATCAATTGGCAAATAAGCCCCACCTGCTTTCAAAATACCCATTATCCCAATGATTAGTTCAAGAGAACGGTTTAACATAATTCCCACAATTGTATCTGCCTTTACACCTTTATTTCGTAATCTCCAAGCTAATTGATTAGCTTTCTCATTCAGCGTTTTATAAGATAACTCTTGATCTTCAAAAACTACAGCTAACTTATCTGGAGTTTTAGCTACCTGTCTTTCAAATATTTGTTGGATTATGATAAACTCTGGATAATCTACATCTGTGTTATTAAATTCATATAGAACCTGGTCTTTTTCTTCTTTGTTAAGCATCTCAATTTCACTTAATTTAATATCTGCATCACCTGCTACTGCTATGAGTATATTTCTAAAATGAGCTAACATTCTTTCAATAGTTTCTCTTTTATATAGTCTGGTACTGTATTCAAAATTTAAGATTATTTCATCATCTATTTCAGTTGCTGATATTGTTAAATCAAATTTGGATGTTTTATAATCGAAATTATATGGTTTTAATTCTAAATTATCAATTCTTAATTCTCCATTATAAAAGTTTTGCCAAGGCCAATTTTGGCCAAGCATATTTTGCATCGCAAACATTACATCAAAGAGTGGGTTTCTACTCATATCCCTACTTAAATCTAATTGCTCAACTAACTCTTCAAATTGATAATCCTGATTTCCATATGCTTCTAAAGCATTTTTTCTTACTTGTTGTAAGAATTCTTTATATGTCTCATTTCCATCTGGATTGTTTCTCATAGCAAGTGTATTGACAAACATTCCAATAATTTTCTCTAAGTCTGGATGTGGCCTACCCGCTATCGGGCTACCTACTATAATATCTTCCTGTCCACTATATTTAGACAATAAGATATTAACGCCAGATAAAAGTACCATATACATTGTACTGTTCATTTCTTTTGCAATTGTTTTTAACTCCTCTGTAAGTTCCTTATCTAATGTACATCTAATATTATCTCCTTCAATACTTTGCATAGTTGGTCTTGGATAGTCAGTTGGCATATTTAATACTGGGATCGCGTTATAAAACGCTTCATCACTAAATTTATTTATCCAATACGCTTCCTGCTTTTTCATAATATCTGATCTTAATAATGTATTTTGCCATTCTGCATAATCCTTGTATTGAATTCTTAGCACATCTAATTCTTTACCCTCATAAAGCCTTGTGAACTCGCTTACAAGTAGTCCCATGGATATACCATCTGATATGATGTGGTGCATATCAAACATAAGTATTGATTTATTTTCTTCTACTTCTATCACACCTACTCTAAATAAAGGTGCTTTACTCAAATCAAATGGTCTTATAAATTCATTTACTGCTTCTTCGATAGTTTTCTCTGTTTTTTCTATGTACTCTAAAGTAAAGGCGCAATTAAACTCTGCCTCTACGTGCGCGAAAGAATTTACTCTTTGGACTATCTTCTCTTTTATTGTTTCAAAAGATGTTCTTAAGGTTTCATGTCTTCTGATAAGTTGATAGAAAGCATTTTTTACTTTCTCTAAATTGAGTTCTCCTTTAACCTCTAGTACACCTGGCATGTTATACCCTATGCTTTGTAAATCAAACTGTTGCAACATATACATTCTCTTTTGTGCTGAGGATGCTTCATAATAATCTGCGGAATCTACTTTTTCTATTGCTTCATATGCAATTTTAATTGCACTTTGTATATAATCACTTATTCCTTTAATTGTTGGTGTTCTGAATATTTCACTTAATGGCACTTCTACATTTAATTCTTTGAGTATTTTTCCTGTAAGTACTGTTGCCTTTAAAGAATGACCTCCAAGTTCAAAGAAATCATCGTTTATGCCAACTTTTTCTACTCCTAATATCTCACTCCAGATTTTAACTAGCTTTTCTTCTGTTTGATTTCGTGGTGCTTCATACTCTGTTCCTATTACTATATTACCATCTGGTTTAGGAAGTGCCTTTCTATCTATTTTGCCATTTGGAGTCAATGGCATTTTATCTAGTTGTACAAAATATGATGGGATCATATATTTTAGTAATTTCTTTAGCAAAAACTCTCTTAACTCCTTTGGAGTTAATTCTCCTACGGTTACTTCCTTATCTGCTACTATGTATGCACATAAAAATTTAGAGTTATTTTTATCTACTCTCGCTATTACAATTGCTTCTTTTATTGCTTTATGATTTAATATTTGACTTTCAATTTCTCCTAATTCTATTCTATAACCACGTATTTTAACCTGATTATCTATTCGGCCTAAAAACTCAATATTTCCATCTGGTAACCACTTTGCTAAATCTCCAGTTCGATACATTCTAGCTCCCAATATAAATGGGTTCTGTATAAATTTTTCCGTTGTAAGATTAGGATTATTTAAATATCCCTTCGCGATTCCTTCACCGGATATATATATTTCCCCAGATACACCTACAGGAAGAATCTCTAGATTTTTGCCCAATATATATACTATTTCATTTGCTATTGGTTTTCCTATAGGAATAGTATTTAATGAGTTCAATTTTTCAGGTGCAATTAAATACGAGGTTGTATCAACACAGCATTCCGTTGGCCCGTAGATATTTGTTATATAGAACTTACAATCTTTGAATCTTTTAAAGAAGTTTTTCACTACTTGACTGGAAAGTTCCTCGCCACCAATGATAAAATGCTTTACATTCAGATCATTGTCTTCAGATCCAACTATGTTTAGCAAAAGGTTAATATGTGTCGGCGTACCATCAGAAATATCTATATAATTTTTTCTATAAAATCTCAATAACCTTTTCCCTTCAATCCTTGCGTCTTCAGGTACAATACATAACTTATGTCCTAATAAAAGCGATGCAAATATTTGCTTTACAGATGCATCGAAGAAATAAGGTGCAACCAATGCAACATTTAAATACGATCCATATCTTTCATAAATAATTTTTGCTAAACCTGTCACCAGGCTTATAACACTTTTATGTTCAATCATAACACCTTTTTGCTTTCCTGTAGAACCAGAAGTATATATTGCATATGCTAAATCAAAGGAAGTATTTGTTGGCTCCAAGTTTGAACAATTTCCGGTAAATATTTCTTCGTCCTCGAGATTTATGGTTTCTACAGTGGAGGTCAATTCGTTATTGAGAAATTTTTTCTGTGTAAGTAAAATTTCTGATTGACTATTTTTTAACATATATTCTATTCTATCTTTTGGAAACTTTGAACCAATAGGTAAATAGGCGCCTCCAGCCTTCAAGATACCCATTATACCAAATATCATTTCTAGTGAACGCTCTACTAATATTCCTACATAGCTATTTGATTTTACTCCATTTTTTCTTAAGGTTCTTGCTAATCTATTTGCCTTTTCATTTAACTCTCTATAGGTTAATTGTTTATCCTCATATACTACAGCTATATTATCTGGTCTCTTTTCTACCTGTTCTTCAAACAACTGACTTAATGTCTTTTCCTTCGGAAAATTTGTTTTAGTATCATTAAATTGATATAGTATCTTATATTTTTCTTCTTCTGTAAGCATATCTATTTCACTTAATTTAATATCTGTATCAATTGTTACTGCTTTAAGTATATTTGTAAAGTAAGATATCATTCTTTCTACAGTTTCTCTTTTATATAATTTGGTACTGTAGTCAAAATTAAAAGTTATTTCACTATCAGCCTCTGTGGACACAACTTCACTGGCTGAGATTGTTAAATCAAACTTTGCTATTTTATTTTTAAAATCATATTGTTTTAATTCTAAATCTTCAATTTTTATTTCACCATTATAAAAGTTTTGCATCTCAATATTTTGCAGCACAAACATTACATCAAAAAGTGGATTTCTACTCGTATTCCTTCTTAAGTCTAATTTATCTACAAGCTCTTCAAATTGATATTCCTGATGTTCATATGCTTCTAACGCATTTTCTTTTACTTCCATCAAAAATTCTTTAAACGTCTTTTTACTTTCAGGATAATTTCTCATCGCGAGCGTATTGACAAACATTCCAATAATATTCTCCAGATCAAAATGCGGTCTACCTGCAATTGGACTTCCAATTATGATATCTTCTTGACTACTATATTTGGACAATAAAATATTTACTGTTGATAAAAGTACCATATACATTGTACTATCAGTTTCTTTAGCTATTTTTTGTATATCTTTTGTCAGTTCCTTATCTAATCTAAAGTTTATTGAATCTCCTTCATGACTTTTTACAATTGGGCGTGCAAAGTCTGTTGGCATATTTAAAACTAGCACTTGCCCATCATTCCGAGTTAGATCCCTAAATCTATTTAGCCAATACTTTTCATGTTCTTTCATAACATCTGATCTCAATAATTTATTCTGCCATGCTGTAAAGTCCTTGTACTGAATTCTTAAGTTATCTAATTCTTTACCTTCATAAAAGCTTGCAAATTCGTTTACAAGTATTCCCATGGATACACCATCTGATATAATATGGTGCATATCATACATGAGTATAGATTTATTTTCTTCTACTTCTATCACACCTACTCTAAATAAAAATGCTTTAGTCAAATCAAATGGTCTTATAAATTCATTTAATATTTCTTCGATAGTTTTGTCTGTTTTTTCTAAGAGTTCTACTTTAAATTCTGTTTCTACGTCCGCGAAAGAATTTATTCTTTGAACAATCTTATCTTCTATTGTTTCAAAAGATGTTCTTAAGGTTTCATGTCTTCTTATAAGTTCATAGAAAGCTTTTTTTACTTTATCTATATTGAGTCTTCCTTTAACCTCTAGTACTCCTGGCATGTTATACCCTGTGCTTTGTAGATCGAACTGTTGCAGCATAAACATTCTCTTTTGTGCTGAGGAGGCTTCATAATAGTCTGCAAAATCTACTTTTTCTATTACTTCATATGCAATTTTGGTTGCACTTTTTATATAGCTACTTATTCCTTTAATTGTTGGTGTTCTAAACATTTCGCTTAATGGCACTTCTACATTCAATACTTTATGTATTTTTCCTACCAATTTTGTTGCCTTTAAAGAGTGTCCTCCTAGTTCAAAGAAGTTATCGCCGGTGCCTATTTTATCCATTCCCAATAATTCTTTCCAAAATTCTACTAACTTTTCTTCTATTTTATTTTGTGGAGCTTCGTATTCAGTTCCTATCATTATATTACCTTCAGGTACTGGAAGTCCTTTTCGATCGATCTTTCCATTTGCAGTTAATGGCATTTGATCTAATTGTACAAAACATGATGGGATCATATATTCTGGTAAACTTGTTAATAAAAATGCTCTCAACTCCTTCGGAGTGAAGTCCCCTACCGTTACTTCTTCTTCTGAGACAACATATGCACATAAATATTTCGCTCCATTTTTATCTTCTCGATCTACTACTATTGCTTTCTTAATTGAATCACAATTTAATAATTGGCTTTCGACCTCTCCAAGTTCGATTCTAAATCCACGTATCTTCACTTGATGATCGATTCTTCCCACAAATTTGATAATCCCAGAAGGTAATAAACGCGCCATGTCTCCAGTTTTGTACATTTTCATACCAACTATAAAAGGATTCGGTACAAATTTTTCTATTGTTAAATCTTCTCCATTTAGATAGCCCTCTGCTAAGCCTTCTCCCGAGATACACAATTCTCCCACAACGCCCTGAGGCACAGGATTTGAGTATTGATCCAATATATATATTTGTGTATTAGCTAAAGGCTTACCTATTGGAACATTTTTACCTACTGGTGCAGTTTGACCATATTTATAGAAAGTTGCGCAGATTGTAGCTTCTGTAGGACCATAACCGTTTATGATTTGCATATTCTCATTTAATTTCAGATAGTCTTCCAATATATAATCTTTAATTGGCTCTACTCCTACCAGCATTTTGTTAAGTTTGACTTCTTCATTACTTAATCGCTCATAAACCTCTTTTAATATAGTTGGAGGGATATAAGCAAAGGTTATCGCTTTATCGACAATAGTTCTAACCAAATTATAAATATCTAGTATCATTTCATTGTTATAAAGCACCAGAGTGGCTCCAAAAACAAGAGGTATGGAGATTTCACATATACTTACGTCAAAGGAAATATTAGTCAAACTTAGACAATTATCTTTTTGCCCCAGATTCTCTCCAAAACTATTATACATATTAAATAGAAAATTATTTAGCGCTTTGTGAGATACCATAACCCCTTTAGGCTTTCCAGTTGAACCAGAAGTATAGATGATATACGCTAAACCTTGCGAATTCTTAATAGGTTCTAAGTTTGAGCCTGCTTTTAGATATATTTGTTCATCCTCTAATGCAATAACTTGACCTCTAAATGGAACTTCATTTACCAAATACTCATGTGTCAATAAAATATTTGCACCGCTATCTTTCAACATATAGCCAACCCGTTCTTTAGGATAATTAGGATTTATGGGTAGATAAGCACCACCTGCTTTAAGTATTCCAAATATACCGACCATCATCTCCAGAGAACGGTCTACTAAGATTCCTACAATACTGTCTGATTTTACTCCCATTTCTCTTAAGGTTCTAGCTAAGCTATTTGCTTTTTCATTTAGTTCTCTATAGCTTAGCGTCATTTCTCCTGAGTGAGTACACGATACTACTGCGATATTATCTGGTATTTTCTCTACTTTTTCTTCAAATAACTCATGTAATGTTTTATTTCTTGGGTAATCTGCATAGGTGTTATTAAATTCATATAAAATCTGATCCTTTTCTTCTTTGGTAAGCATATCTATCTCTGATAACTTTTCATCAGGCTTTTCTAAAATATAGGAAAGTATATTACAAAAATGTTCTGATATTCTCATTATTAATTGTTCATCGAATCTCGATGTATTATATAT